>URUC01000042.1 GCA_900550965.1 uncultured Collinsella sp.
ACTCGGCATCCGGGTACTTGGCCTTGAGCTCGCACTCGGGGCCCACTTCGACGATCGTATCTCCGTCAATGGCGACCGCACCGTTTGGAATAAACGGGGTCTGAGCGTTGCGGGTAAAAACGGAACCGTTAGCGACCAGAAGCATGGATGCTCCCTTCAACATCAGAGGCGGGGTTTGACACCTCTGACATGGCGGAGTGCGAAGCGCCGGCCTACACCGGAAACGGGCCCTCTCCCGTCAACGCTTCACCAAAGGGACAACCCTTTGAAGTGCGGCTTGGCGCCGCATGACGTCGGCGGACGAGGCGATGCGTCCGCCGACGAATTGCTCTCGGGCAAGACCAGATCCACGGCAGCGTCCTTGGCGGCATCGATGTGCTGAGCCACGACCGGCGTCTGCGGAAGGATCAGGTTAAGGACAATGGCCATGATGGCGGTGGGGGTTACGGCATTGGAGCCGATGACGGTGGACACCCAGGCGGGCATGCCCTCGCCGGCAAGGCAGCCGCTGGCCATCCAGATACCCAGGCCAAAGACGACGGAGGTACCGACGATGGTGGTAGTGCGCTGCGTAAGGCCCTCGCGGGTGAACATGCGCACGCCGTTCATGGTGATGGTGCCAAAGACGCCGACGGTCGCGCCGCCGATGACGGGCTGCGGGATAGCGGAAAGGACGGCAGAGAGCTGCGGGAACAGACCGGCGATGGCAAAGACGGCCGCGATGATCACAAAGACCCACTTGTTGACGACCTTGTTGGAGCAGATGATGCCCACGTTCTGGCCAAGGGCGCTGGTGGGAAGACCGCCCAGCAGGCCGCCGACCATAGAGGTGAGGCCCTGGGACACGATAGCGCCGGAGAGCTCGCGCTCGGTGGGCATACGGTCGATGGAGCCCAGGCAGGCGGCGGAGACGTCACCGATAACCTGGATGGCGACCATGGGGAACACGACGGCGAGGGTAATGCAGACCTCGGGATCAAACTCGAGCGCGTAGGGCATGAGCTTGGGAAGGGCGAAGACCTGAGCGGTGGCGACGCTGGAGAAGTCGATCATACCAAAGGGAATCGAAACGATCATGCCAACGATCATGCCAAAGAACACGGATCCCAGCTTGAGCGTGCCCTTGCCAAAGTTGGCGAGCGCAAAGACCACGGCGAAGGTGATAAGAGCGACGCACCAGGCCTGCGGGGTACCCCACAGCGGCGTACCCATACCGCCGGCCATATACTTGACGGCCGTGGGATACAGCGAAACGCCGATGGAGAAGATGACCGTACCGGTCACGACGGGCGGGAACAGCCACTTAATCTTGCTGTAAGCCAGACCAAAGAGGACCGCGACGGCGCCGCCGACAATCTCGCCGCCCAGCAGCGCACCAAAGCTAAAGCCCGAGGCACCCATGGCCTGCAGGGCCGGCAGGAACGCGAACGAAACGCCCATGACGATGGGCAGACCGCCGCCGATGCGACGGAAGGGAGCGAAGGCCTGAAGGGCCGTGTCGATCGCCGAAAGAATGAGCGCGACCTGGATGATGTCGGTGCTCTGCTGGCTATTAAAGCCGTAGACGCCGGCCATGATGACAGCCGGGGTGATGATGCCGGCAAACGAAGCCAGTACGTGCTGAAGGGCACACGGGACCATTTCTTTAACGGGAGGCATGCCTTCACGAGTGAACAGGGCTTCAGTGCCGTTCTTAACCGTCTCCTGGGTCATTTGACCACCAATCCTCGAAATAGTTGTTTTCGCATCTAACGCTCTATTGTGACGCAGTGCGGGGTTGAGGTTGTGCCTTCGTTGCATATCGTATTAAAGATGATTCTCATTCTCAATAATAATTTTTTGTTATCAGACTATTCTTCAGCTGAAATAATGCATTTCCGCAGGTCAGGAAAGTGTCTGGTCAAAATAACATCTAACTTTTCTTTTGGTCAACCGTTTACCGCCAAATTCCTACCGTTCGTCTGTATTACGCAATGTACCTGCGGATATACGAGATGAAGAACAGCGTGTTACCATGAGAAAAAATTGTTATGAACATTTCCGATTTCACCCAAAGGAGTTGCCTGTGAACGAGACCGTACGTCGCTTTTTGCCGATGGTCGATTTTCTGGAGCAGGTACTCGGCAAGAACAGCGAAATCGTGCTGCACGATTTCTCGGATCCCGACCACGCCATCGTCGATATTCGCAACGGCATCGTGAGCGGCCGTAAAGTCGGCGGTCCCGCCACCGATCTGGCGCTCAAGATCATGCACGACCCCAAGTATCGCGACCTGCCGTTTATTACGGGCTACGAGGGGCGCGGTGCCGGTGGCAAGACGTTGGAGTCCGCGACGTTCTTTATCCGCGAAAATGACGAGATCGTCGGTATGCTCTGCGTCAACACCGACCTCTCGACCGTGCGCTCCATCAACGCCATGGCGCAGCAGCTCATGGCATGCTTCGACGCTGTGCCTAGGCAGGCGGAGCCCGCGTCTATCGAGGTCGAAAGCCTTTCGGAGTCCACACAGGAGCTCATCGACCGCAGCATTGCCGAGTTGCTGAGCGCGCGCGGGCTGGATGTAGCGTCGCTTGGTCAGAGCGACCGCGTGGACGTCATTCGCCACCTCAACGGCAACGGGGTGTTCATGCTCAAGGGCGCCGTGGCCTGCGCCGCCACCGCGCTGGGCATCTCGGAGCCCAGCGTCTACCGCTACCTGCAAAAAGTTCGCAAGGAGGGCTAACGAGCAAAATGGAGCGCGGCCCCACAAGCGATCCGTCACTTGACAAAAGACCCTGCAGCTCGCACGCGCTGCAGGGTCTTTTTGCATGTCATGTTTAGTTGTTGCCAACGCCTTAGAGGGCGGCGACGACCTCGATCTCGACCAGACCGCCAGCCGGAAGGGCAGCAACCTGGAAGGCGCTGCGCGCGGGGAACGGGGCCTCGAACTTGGAGGCGTAGATCTCGTTCACGGCGGCGAAGTCGGCGATGTCGGCCAGGTAGACCGTAGTCTTGACGACATCGGCAAAGGTGGCGCCGGCAGCGGTCAGCAGGGCCTCGACGTTAGCAAGGGACTGCTTAGCCTGGGCCTCGACGCCCTCGGGCATCTTGCCGGTTGCGGGGTCGATGCCCAGCTGGCCGGACAGGAACACCATGTTGCCGGTCTGGATGCCGGGGGAATACGGGCCGATGGCTGCAGGTGCGTTATCGGAAGACACGACGGTCTTGCTCATGTTTTTCTCCTTACGATCAGTTGAGAAAGCGTGAGCGCGGCGTTCACACCGGGAGGCACAGTTCGGTCTGAACACCGCGCTTGATTGGGATGGTACTCAAGGTTTCCGTTTGATGCAAGAATATTATCAGCTTGCGAGAATATTTTATCGCCCAACGGTTTCCCCGAACCGCTGAACGGTTCTCCACAGGGTCAGCCAGCCCAAGCTGCTGAAGACTTTATCCCGCTTGGAGCACGGGCATCGCCTGCCGCAACGGCACCACTATACTTTTGAATATCTGAGCATTTTGAAAGGCAGGATATGACCGCAACCGCCAGTCGAACCACCAACCGCAGGCCCGAGCTTTTGGCGCCCGCCGGAGGGCCCGAGCCCTTTGCCGCCGCACTCGCCGCGGGGGCAGACGCCATCTACTGTGGCATGGGCAGCTTCAACGCCCGCCGCAAGGCAACCAACTTTACCGACGAGGCCTTTGAGCAGGCCTGCCGCGCCGCGCATCTAGCCGGGTCGCGCGTCTACGTCACGGTCAACATCGTCATCAAGCAGTCAGAGATGAGCGATGCGCTGCAACTCATCCATCGCTGCTCCACGCTGGGCGCCGATGCCTTCATTATCCAGGACTGGGGTCTGTTCTTTGAGGTCAAGCGTACCATGCCCGGCATCGAGACACATATCTCGACCCAGGCGAACATCCACGACGACCGCGGAACCCTTTGGTGCCGTGAGCAGGGCGCCGACCGCGTGACTCTCTCGCGCGAGCTCTCCATCGACGAGATCGCCGCCATCCACGACGCCGCGCCCGATGTGGACCTTGAGGTCTTTAGCCATGGCGCCATCTGCTTTTGCTACTCGGGTCTGTGCCTGCTGTCGAGCTTTGCCATGGCGGGCCGCTCGGCCAACCGCGGCATGTGCGCTCAGCCCTGTCGCCTGCCTTACGAGCTGATCGACGAGAACGGCCGCTCGCTCTCCCCTGCCGGTCGCGAGCGCGCGCTGTGCCCGCGCGACACCAACACGTCGCAGCTTGTTCGCCGTCTGTATGACGCCGGCGCCGCATCGCTCAAGCTCGAGGGCCGTATGAAGGCCCCCGATTACGTGTATTCCATCGTCGACGTGTATCGTCATCAGATTGATGACATGTTTGCCGATGTTTCGACCTCTAAGGATGAGAATGCCGCCCGCCAGCGCCAGCTCAAACGCTGCTTTAATCGCGACTTTACGCACGCCTACCAGGATGGCACCTCGGGCGACGAGATGATGAGCTACGAGCGCTCCAACAACCGCGGCCAGATTGTGGGCACGGTGCTGGGCAGCCGTCTGGCCAACCGCGATGTACGCGGACTCAAGCCCGACGACCGCCGTCGCCGCGCCGCCATCGCCCGCATTGAGCTGTTTGAGCCCGTGGGCAAGGGCGACCTGCTGGAGCTTCGCCACGATAACGAGTTTGACCAGTTCCTGACCACCATTGCCGCCGATGATGCCGCTGCCGGCGACATCATCGAGTGCCGCGTGCCCCGCAGCATGCCCGAGGGCTGCCGCGTCCGCGTGATTCGCAGTCAGCGTGCCATCGACGCCGCCGGCGCCGCGCTCAAGCGCGATGTGCTGCGCCGCCGAGCTGTTGACGTGTCCGTCGTGGCGCGCCTGGGCGAGCCGTTTACCGTCACACTCACCTGCTGTGACAACCCCGCGCTCACCGCCACCGCCACGGGCTTCACCGTCGAGGCCGCCAAGACCCGCGCCGTCGAGGCGGCAGACCTGGTTGAGCATGTGGGCCGCATGGGCTCCTCGCCCTTCGACGCAGCGAGCTTTGACGTGGCGCTCGATGAGGGCTGCGGTATGGGCTTCTCCGCCGTGCACAAGGTGCGCGCTGCCGCCTGTAAAGCATTGGAGGAGGCCATTCTGGCGCCGTACGAGGAGCGCGCGAAAGCGCTCGAGTTGCCGGCGATTGTAACCAGTGATTCCCGCCCCGCGCCCGAGCACTACCGCGATGAGCCGCAGATCTGCGCCACCGTCACCTCGCTCGAGGCCGCCGAGGCCGCTCGCGCCGAGGGTGTAGCGCGCATCTACATGACCACCGACGCGCTCGAGGCTGTCGGACTCTCCCCTGCCGATGCATTTGAGCAGGGTATTGTGCCCGCACTCGACGAGGTCTGCCGCGCCGTTGACCACGTCCGCGTTGACCCATGGGTTGTTGCCGGCGCCACGGTCGCTATTGGCAACATCTCTGAGCTTGCCCTGGCCGCCCAGGTTGGCGCCACGGCCGAGATTCGCTCTTGCCTGCCGGTGCACAACACGCCCTGCATGGAGGCGCTTGCCGAGCGCGGAGCCGGTGCGTTTTGGCTCTCGCCCGAGATCACGCTCGACGAGATTGTCTCGCTCGGCGCCGCCGCGCCCGCGGCTCTAGGCATCACCGTCTTTGGCCGCCCGCGCGTTATGACAAGCGAGCATTGCATTCTGCAGGTTGCCAACGGTTGCATCCACGATTGTGCCAGCTGCCGCCTGCGTGCCCGTAAGCTCTCGCTCAAGAATATCGACGGAAAGGTCATGCCGGTGCGTACCGACATCCACGGCCGCTCACGCTTGTACGACGCCTACCCCATCGACCTCACGCCGCAGGTACCACAGCTGCTCGACGCCGGCGTCCGTCGTCTTATGGTGGACGGCACACTGCTCGAGACGGATGAGGTGGGCCGCGCCACCGCTCGCGTCCGCCGCGCCGTCGAGGCAGCGCAAGCCGGCCGCAAGCCCGCCGCCCGCCTGCGCGGTGCCACCTCGGGCTGCATGTTTGTGGGAATCAGCTAACCGAAAGGCTTACACGTGAACGAAGAACCTCAAGTCCTCTACTGCGACGCCTGGCTCATGGCCATCGACAAGCCCGCCGGCATGATCGTCCACGGCGACGGCACCGGCGAGCGCACGCTCACCGACTACGCCAGCGACCTGCTGCTGGCGATGGGCGACGGCTTTGCCGCGACCGACATGCAGCCGCTCAACCGCTTGGACCGCGACACCACCGGCGTGGTGCTGTTCTCACTCGACAAGCAGACGCAGCCCGCCTTTGACCAGATGATTATCGACCACGCGTTCGAAAAGCACTACCTAGCGCTCGCCGAGGGCAAAATCGACTGGAACGAGAAGCTCATCGACAAGCCTATCGCCCGCGACCGCCACGATAGCCGCAAGATGCGCGTTGGCGCCAGCGGCAAGCCGTCTCAGACGCGCGTCAAGGTACTCAAGCGCCTTAAGAGCCGCCGTGGCCTGCCTACGCGCTCGTATATTGATGTCGAGCTGCTCACCGGCCGCAAGCACCAGATCCGCGTGCACCTGGCAAGCGAGCATCATCCCTTGATTGGCGACGACCTGTACGGAACGCCGCGTCCCTGCGGCCTGATGCTCCACGCCCACAGCGTATCCTTCACGCATCCCGTAACCGGCGAGCACATCCACATCGAAGCCCCCTGCCCCTGGGAGCCCTAAATCCTGCCAAAAAGGGACAGGTTTATTTTGACAGGTTTTATCTGGTCAAACGTCATACCGCCACGATGACTCAGCCGCGGTCCCAAAACGTCTCGATCTGTAACAGTTAGAGCCCATTTTCCGGTCTATCTGTTACAGATCGAGACATTCGAATCCCCCTCAAGGGAAAATCTCAATCTGTAACAATAACTCGGCAAAATCAGTCCCAGATGTTACAGATTGAGACAAAGGAACGGCGCAATTCGGAAGTATTTCAATCAGTAACACCTAGCCCACTTTAAGCGGTCCAGTTGTTACAGATTTAGACTAAACCGGTAGACAACGAAAGCGGCAACGCCCGTAATGGACGTTGCCGCTTTTCTATTGAGAAAACTACTCAGTTTTCATTACTAACCACCACAATGGGGACGGGCACCTTCGCGGTGGTTTTGGCCTTAGCCCGTCCCTGCCGTTAGACCGTGACGACGTTGTCCATTGCCCGGTACTTGGCGGGGACCTCGCCTGCGGTAATAATCGTTGCATCGCGGAAGTCCGCGAACTTGACGGGCGCCACCATGCCAAATTTACTGGCGTCCGAGATTACGAAGCGCTTGGCCGTATGGCGCATCGAGATACGCTTTACTTGCGCCTCCTCGATATCGGGCGCCGTGAAGCCCTGCTCGGCGGCAATGCCGTTAGAGCCCCAAAAGCCGCAGTTGAAGTTGTAACGGTCTAAGGTTGCCAAGGCATCGGGGCCAACGAGCGCCTCGGTCTCGGGTTTGAGCTCGCCGCCCAGCACCACGGTACGCATGCCGCGCAAAGCGAGATGCTGAGCATGGAGCACGGAATCAGTCACATAGGTGACACCTTCAAGGTGTGGAAGATGCTCGATGAGCCTGAGCGTCGTCGAGCCCGAGTCGATGTACACAAAGCTCTCGGGCTCCACCAGCGCCGCCGCACGGGCGCAGATACGTTCCTTGTCGTCGTTATGGAGATCGCTGCGCTCATTAAGCGTTAGGTCGCGCGTCACGTGCGCGCGCTCAAGGCTCGTCGCCCCACCGTGCACCTTGGCGATACGGTGTGCGCGATTGAGCGTCTGCAGGTCGCGCCGAATGGTAGACGCCGTCACGCCCAGGGCCTCAGCAAGCTCCGGTACGGTAACCGAGCCCGTCTGCTGCACCATCGACACGATTGCGTTGAGCCTATCTTCCGCAAGCATCGCTTACTCCTCCTCGGGGTACACGACTCCCCAATCGGCGCGAAGCTTGGTCATAAGCTCCATAACATCAGAAGCATAATCCAGAAGCTCGCGCTTGGAGTCGTCGCCGGCAACGGCCTTCTCAAGATCGGCCATCTCATAACACAGGGCGTAAGCCTCGGTGCCTGCGTGGACCTCCTCGCGGTGGCCGTCCGCAGTCCACACGATGGTCGCGTGATCGGCACGCGGATATTCGTTGACCTCGATGTAGCACTTGTCAAAGCTGATGACCGAGCGCTTGGGCTGCTTGGAGTGAAGCGTAAGGCTCACGACGCCCAGCTGCTGCTCGGCATTGCGGCAGACGATGCCGCCCGCAACATCGACTCCAGTCTCGCAGGTGTTGCCTAGAGACACGACCTCGGCGGGCTGGCTCGCCATAAACAGGCGCATGACGGACAGGGCATACACACCAATATCGAGCATGGCACCGCCGGCAAGGTTGCGATTGTAGAAACGGTCGGTCAGGTCGCCGTACTCCTTGTAGCTACCAAAGTTGAGCTGAGCGAGGTTCATGCGGCCGAACTCGCCGGCATCCATGCGGCGACGCAGCTCTTGATACAAGGGCATGTGGAGCACCGTGGTAGCGTCCATAAGGACCACGTTGTGCTCGGCGGCAATGGCACGGGCCTCATCGAGTTCAGCGGAATTGAGGGTAATGGCCTTCTCGCAGAGCACGTGCTTGCCGGCTGCCAGGGCAGCGCGCAGATAGGTGATATGAGTGTTGTGCGGGGTAGTGATGTAGACGGCGTCGATGCCAGGATCGGCGTAGAGGTCCTCAACCGTGTCGTAGACCTTCTCGATGCCATACTGCTCGGCAAAAGCCTGAGCCTTGGACGGCGTACGGTTGGCGACGCCCGCAAGCTTGCGACCGGCAAGAGCAAGGGACTGAGCCATCTGGTTGGCGATAACGCCGCAACCGATGACGGCCCAATGGAGCTCGGGAGCCGTAAAAATATCGTCGGGGAACGGCTTGTCCTGGACCGAAGCGAACGCTGCTTTGGCGGCTGCCGCGGCGTCGAGCGGAGCCTGCTTGGAATCTGCCATTATGTGCCTCCTGTGTCATAGAACGCCTTGCTTTCTGACAGCTCTATATTCGCACAAACACGCGCTTCTGTGCGCGTTTTTGCGTATCTCACCGCTAAACGGTCATTTTTATCCCGTAAACGGCGCATCTATACGCATATTCACGCAATCCCACGCACGTAAATGCGCACAAATGCGAACCGGCCATTGCTCAGAGACAGGGGCTTATGCTTAGAACTCAAAAGACAGGATGATCCGCTTCGCCTCGTCGCTCATGGCGCGCTGCAGCTCTAAGGACCGTCCCAAACTGCCGACAGAAAAGGAACGTTCCAAACTGCAGACAGAAAAAGAACGTCCCCAGGCGCCGGCATTTCAAGAGCACTCATTTAAGTCTGTCCCCAATGAGTGGGAGTAATCAGAGACCCTTTGCGAGGGAGGCCGGACGTGGCCTTCCTCGTTTTTATTCATGGACTTTAGTCCGTGCCGCGCGGCACGCGCGGCATAGAAAGCCACCCGCTCAGCGGGTGGAGGCCAATTTCCGCTACGCGACAAAAACCTTCCCCCTAGCATGAGGATTGTTCAGGTCATCATACTAGGGGGAAGGTGATTGCTGTGGCCCAGAAAGCCAACAGCCTCGCGCACACGAAATGGCTGTGCAAGTACCGCATCGCACCGAGGCCAAGCTCATCGCCGCCATCGTCGAGAAGCACCCCGAGGTGCGCTTTGCCGCGAGCCGCACCTCGGCCCACGCCGACCTCTACGACCGCATGGAGCAGGCCCTGTGCGAGCGCGTGGCCAACGCGGTGGATGTCGTCCGCTCCGACATCAGCCCCGCGCTTCTTGTCCACACCGGTCCAAACCTCGTGGGTGTGGCGGTCCAGGGACTCTAGTGGAGGCGGGGCGTCCTGCCCCAAAAACAAATGCAAAAGACGAGCACTTCTTGCCGCTCAATTGGCAAGAAGCGCTCGTCTTTTCTTAACGCGTTGTATGGCGGAGAGAGCGCAAGTTACGCGAGCGCCCTTCTTGCCAGCTCGGCCGCGCCGAGGATTCCTTGGTCGCCGCCGCAGCCCGGGGCGCAGATGTAGCTCTCCATGTCCTTAAGCTCGGCGGTCTGGATGTAGCCACCCAGATATTCGAGGGTCTTCTTGCGGACGATGCCGTAGAGCTGCTCCTGGTGCATCACGCCGCCGCCGAGGACGATGCGGCGAGGCGAGTACATGAGCACGAGGTTCGCGCACATCTGCCCCAGATAATCCCCCTCGAGCGCCCACACCTCATCGTTGTCCGCGAGCTCGGCCGCGGGCTTTCCCCAGCGCGCGGCGATGGCGGGGCCGGAGGCGAGCCCCTCGAGACAGCTCGCGTGGCTCGGGCAGACGCAGCGTCCCTCCTCGGTGGGACGGGTCCTTACCAGCATGTGACCGGCCTCGGGGTGCAGCATGCCGTGAAGGAGTCTGCCCGCGCACATGACGCCCGCGCCCACGCCGGTGCCGATGGTCACGTAGACGGCGTCCTCGAGCCCCTTGCAGCAGCCGAAGACCACTTCGCCGAGGCAGGCAACGTTCACGTCCGTGTCGTAGGCCACCGGAATCCCGAGGGCGTCGGCGAACGCGGCGCGAAGACCATGGCCTCGCCACGCGAGCTTGGGCGTCTGGAGGATGGAGCCGTAGCGCTCGTCGTTGGGGTCGACGCAGGTCGGGCCGAAGGCGCCGATGCCCAACGCGTCCACATCGCGGGCGGTGAACCACTCGATCATCTGCGGGACGGTCTTGGCGGGCGTAAGCGTCGGGGTCTCCATACGGTCGAGGACCTCGCCGTCGCCGGACACCACGGCACAGACCATCTTGGTCCCGCCGGCTTCGAGGGCGCCGAGCCTCATTTGCTTTTCGCTCATGTGATCCTCCTTACAAAGGGACGCCCGCAGTCATGGTCAACCGCGGGCGCCCATAACGTTGGCTTGTTTCGAGGCGACCCTACCTGGGCACGCGGTCCTGCCTTGCGGCAAACGGGGCGAGCACGGCGTGCGGCTCGCTTTGGTACCAGTAGGCGACGGTGGAGATGTCGTCCTCGCGCTCGTAGAGCTTGATGTCGTCGTTGCCGAGGTCCTGGAACGTCACGCGCAGGTCCTCCTTGAACGAGATCGGGTCGGGAAGGTGCCACCTGTAGAGGCCGTGCCTGGGCAGCGCGTCGTCGTTAGTCGCGAGCATCGGATTCGGGTTCGGCTTGCCCGCGCTGAAGCGGTCGCGCGTGGCGTCGCGCGTCGAGCGGTACGGGTAGCCGGCGAACAGCGTGTTGAAGCACTGCGCCTCGGGCAGCGCGTGGGGCGGCCTGTCGAGGAAGGCCCAGGCACCGCCGAAGTAGTCCTCGGCTCCCGTCGAGGTGACCGTGGGGAACTCCTCGTCGCCGTCGAGGAAGAACTTCATCTCGCCCTCGCCCCACCAATAGCGCTCCAGGGCGCACAGGGCCATGTAGGTGCCGACGTAGTAGCCCTTGCCGCGCACGCCGTCGAGCACGGTGTAGTCGACGCCCCTGCGGGTGCTGCGCTCGCGGTTAAAGCGGGCGTGGAAGTACATGGCGTCGTCCGGCACGTCGGTGAGCGCGTAGTTGAACGTGTAGAAGATGTACTTAATGAACCCGGGGTGCTCGCTCGTAAGCGTGACCTTGGCGCGCTTCCTGAAGGGCATCTCGAAGTAGCAGTTCATGCCGCCCGTCGGGTTCACGCAGATGGGCATCGAGTTGACGATGGCGCGCTCACCGAAGCCGTTGCAGAAGAAGTCGCCGACAGGGCACTCGACCGAGGGGGTCTCCTCGTCGTCCCAGTAGAAGCGCAGCACGAGGTCACGCATGACGAAGCTGCCGGCGGCGGTCTTGTCGGGGACGGTCATCCAGATGTGGCGGATGATGCCGGGGCCCTCGATGTCCGCGAGCGTGATGGTCTCGCCGGACTCAAGGGGCACGCAGCACGAGCCCTTGCGGCCGACGCCGAGGTGGCTGGCCGACATGGCGGCGCGGCCCTTCTCGCCCGTGATGTTCTCGGGGGTGATGGCGCGGCTTTCCTCACCGCCGTGCATCCACACGTCCTTAAGGAACTCTCTCATCGTCGACCTCCTCTATTCGTCGTCGTCGCACTCGGCGGAACTGGCACCGTTCACGTAGATGATCTGCTGGCGCGCCTCGTTGACGAGGGCGTCGAAGTCGAGTTTCTCGTCGGGGCGCGCGAGCGCGACCGTCATGGCGAGCGGGAGGTTGACACCCGCGATCACGTGGATCCGGTCGGAGGCGAAGCGGGAAAAGCGCTGGTTCACGCTGCCGCCGTACGCGTCGGTGAGGACGACGACCTCGTCAGTGCCCGAAAGAGCCGCCTCGACCGCCGCGTCGAGCCCCTCGCCGTTGTCGTTCACGTAGGCGCACACGGCGTTGACGGCGTCGCCCTTACCCGTAAGGAACTCGAGGGTGTCCTTGAAGCCCTGGGCGAGAAGGGAATGGCTCGCCACAACTATCTTTCTCATTGATTCACCAATCTCTTGGGTCGAAGCTAGGCGAGGATGCCGGCGGCGGAGGCGACCATCGCGAGGACGATCACCACGAGGATGAGGGCCGTCATGCTCGCGTTCTTCTTGGTAAGAAGGTAATACGCGCTTCCCGTGATGGCGGCGGGGATCATGGCAGGCAGGATCTTGTCGAGCAGCGGCTGAATCTCCATCGCGACGTCGCCGAAGCTGAAGCTAATCGGGCAGGTGACGCCGATGACCGAGGCGATGAGGCAGCCGACCACGGTGAGGCCGAGCACGGAGGCGGCGGCAGTGAGGTTGGGAAGCTTCTCGCTGAAGTCGGTGACGAGCTTCACGCCCTGCTTGTAGCCGAACTCGAGGGCGTGCATGCGGACCCAGAAGATGGCCAGGATGAGCGCGAACCAGATGCCGGCTCCCACGGGGTTGCCCTCGATGGCCATGTAGGCGGCGATGGAGCCCATGATGGTCGGGATCATGGTCATGAGCAGGGAGTCGCCGACGCCGGCGAGCGGTCCCATGGTGCCGATCTTCAGGTCTTGGACGGCGTCCGCCGCCGCTAGGCCGTCGCGCTCCTCCATGGCCACGCAGGCGCCAAGGATGATGGCGGCGAGCCAAGGCTGGGTGTTGTAGTAGCGGAAGTGGTTGTTGAGCGCTTGCTTATAGTCCTCGTCGTTCGTGTAGATCTTCCTCAGGACCGGCGAGAGGGCGTAGGCGACTGAGGCGCCCTGCTGGGTCTGGTAGTTGAAGGTGCACACGCTCATGAGCCAGCGCCAGTTCGCGTTGCGCAGGTCCTTCTTGGTGACCTTGTAGCCGGAGGGCTTGCCCTCGGCGACGGCGGTGATGTTCTCGTTTTCCATGGTTACTCATCCTCTCCGATGAAGGCGTCTGCGGAAGCGTGGGCGGCGAGCTCGGTGTCCCTCTCGGCACGCTGGTAGAACGCAATCGCGAGGGCAACGCCGACGATGGCGGCGCCGATGATGGGCACGTTCAGGAAGGCCGAGAGGAAGAAGCCGGCGAGCAGGTACTGGAAGTACTTGGCGGTTGGCATGTAGCGGAGCAGCATGGCGATACCGACGGCCGGGAGCATCTTGCCGGCGAGGGTGAGGCCGGAGAGGAACCACTGGGGCATGACCTCGAGGAGCCAGTTGACGGCGGGCTGGCCGAGCGTCACGGAGACAAAGACGGGCAGGGCGGCGCACAGGCCGAAGAGCGCGGGGCAGACCCACAGGATGGCGTTCATCTGATTGAACTTACCCTCGTTGCAGAACTTCTGGGACTTCTCGACGACAAAGCCGTTGAGGATCTTGGCGACGACGTCGAGCTGGATGCCGAGCATGCCGACCGGCAGGCCGATGGCGAGGCCCGTGTCGGAGCCCAGGGTCACGCCGTAGGCGGTGGCGATGATGGCCATCGTGCCGTAGTCGGGAATGGAGGAGCCGCCGAAGCCCGCGACGCCGAGCTGCATGAGCTGAATGGTGCCGCCGATGACAAGGCCGGTCTTCCAGTCGCCCATGACGACTCCGGTGATGAGGCCCCAGAAAACGGCGTAATTGACGAAGATCATCGGGATGCCGTAGTAGTCCACGTGCTTGATGAAGGCCAGCAGGGTCAAAAGGACGACCTGCAGGATAGTGAAGTTGACCATATTTCCCCCTTAGATGAGGTCTGCGACGGAGACGGGCTTGTCGGCGGGCACGAACTGGGCCGTCACCTTGACGCCACGGGCGATGAGCGCCTTGTAGCTCTGGACGTTCTCGGCGGAGGCGTAGGCGCGCTGGGTGAGCTGGATGCCGTCCTCCTTGACGAGCGAGCCGCCGACGACCAGCGACGGGAGCTCGACGCCCGACTCGACCAGGCGAAGCATCGTCTCGGGCTCCTTGGCGATGACGAAGACCTTCTCGCGGTCGTACTTGCCCGCGGCGAAGTTCTTGAGCGCGGTCTGCTCGGAGATGATCGAAACGGCCATGCCCGCGGGGCGCGCCATCCTCATGGTGGACTTCAGGACCTCGTCGCCGGCGACCTTGTCGTCGATGACCATGACTCGGGTCGCGCCCGACACCGGGGCCCACTGCGTCACGATGATGCCGTGAAGCAGGCGATTGTCGATTCGTGCCATAACAACACTCATGTTTGCTCCTATCAAATGAAGTTTTGCGTTCGGTACTGCCTCGGCGCTATCCGGATTCGCGCCGGGCAAGGGGTTATCGGATTATTGAGGACGCGCGGTCAGCTTGCGGCGGCGCGGGGAAGGTCACTCGTCGAGCAGGAGGTCCGAGGAGCCGAGGCGCTCTTCTCGCGCCGGGGCGGCGCTCACGCTTATGTAGTCGAAGACATATGCGATCTCGCTTACGGGAACCTCTACGCGATAGCGCGTCGAGATGCTCGAGAAGCTCTGCCTGAAGGACTCGATGAAATCGGCGCGTTCCTCCTCGAAGCGGTCCTGGCCAACGTAGGTCTCAATGGGGTTTCTGGTAACAAGGCGCTCGACGAGACAGCAGAGGTGAACGTAGAGCCCAATGATGGCGTTGCTGCCGATCTTCTCGCCTGTCCTGCGCTGAAGCTCGTGCACGGCGCTCTCGATCTCATGGAATAGCCGCTCCGGGTCGAGGATGGTGATGGAGCGGATGACGTTCTGCATCGTCATGTTCGAGAGCAGCTTCTCGTGGAAAGAAGAGAGCTCGGAAGCGTCAAGCCACCTGCCGAACACGGCATCAACCTTAGAGGCGGACGCCGTCGACATGATGTCCTCGAGGGCGACGAAGGGGACGGAGGCGACCCCGGGGTCTCCCGTGCCGATGACGGCGCAGACGCGGTGCTCGGAGAAAACGGCGTCGTTCGACCCGTTCGCGACGAGCTGCTTGAAGGGCCTCGTGAGCAGGCGCGCGCCTATGGTGCGCGGGAGGCTCTGCGAGACGAGCTGGCGTATCCTCTCCGCGGCGTCGACCCCGGACTCGGAGCAGAAGACGATGGCGTCCTCACGGTTGACGCGCTCGATCACCTTGCAGTGCGTCACGCACGCGGCGGTCGCATCGCCAAGAACCTCGGCGATGGACTTGCCGCCGAGCAGCCCGACCCCGATCTCGAGCGCAAGACCGGTAGAGACGTTGTTCACCACGCCGATAGTGGAGTCGGTAACGTTCTCGAGGGCCTTATAGGCCTCCTCCAAGGAGCCCATGTCGACGAGGAACACGACCCCGGTGCAGTAGGAATGGCGGTCGACGAGGCGCTGGAGCGGACCGACGATGTCCTTCAGCTGCTGGTCGTAGGGCATGTCGACAGCCTCGTACACATGCATGCCGAGCATACGGTTCGCCGCGTCGGCGATGCTCGTCGCCGTTGAGTAGCCGTGGGACAAGATGACGCAGAGCGTCCGAAGGGTCTTCGCATCGCGAGACTCCGATGCGACGCACAGCGTCAGAAGCGTCTTCGTGAAGTGATCGAGCGAGATTCCCAGCGCCCCTTCCACGTCTGCGGCGACCTGATCGGAGACACTCGAGGCAAACGGCAATTCGGAGGTCACGGCACCGAGGAGATGGGAGATTTGCTCCGCACAGGCAGACTTTCGCTTAGCCAGGCCGATACCCGGCCACAACTGCAGGCAAATCTCCTGGGCCAGTAGAAAAGCGACCTTCCTCGAAAGCTCGATGCCATAAGAAGAGCCTGCGTCGGCAAGGACCGCGCCCACGACGCGCTCGAAGGCGCGCGACCTCGAGGAGGCGACGCCGTGGTCGAAAATCAAGT
>URUC01000043.1 GCA_900550965.1 uncultured Collinsella sp.
GCCCGCGGGCCGAGGCCGCCGGGGAGGCCGCGGCCGCCTCCACCGCGCCCCCGCCGGCGCTCGTCGAGGCCGAGAACAGGCAGGTCAGGTTCCTGGCCGCCCGGATATCGGAGGCCCTCGACGAGGCCGGGGCCCTCGAGGCCGAGACGGCGGCGCTGCTCGAGGGCGACGAGACCTACGCGTGCCTGCTCACCGTGCCCGGCATCGGCCCGAGGACCGCGGCGCAGCTCGCGGTGTCGGTCGACATCGGGAGGTTCCCGGACCACGACCACCTGGCCTCGTACTGCGGCATAGCCCCGAGGGTGAGGAGCTCCGGAACGTCGGTGAGGTCGGTCAGGGCGTCCAGGCGGGGCGACGCGAGGCTCAAGTCCCTGCTGATCTTCTCGTGCAACAGCCTGGTGAGGTCGTCGGGGCGCTACGGCGAGTACTACCGGGCCTGCAGGGCGCGGGGCATGGGGCACGGGCGGGCGCTCAAGGCCGTCGCGAGGAAGCGGCTCAGGGCGATATACGCCGTGATGCGCGACCGGGCGCCCTACCGGGAGTAGCCCCGACGGTTGACAAAACTATAGGAACACCCAATGAGTACCCAATGAGTAAACAAAGAGTGCGACGGAATGGCTCCCCTTGGCAGCTTAAAGCCGTCATGCAGGAACCATTCCGTCGCAGCCTAATGAAAGGGACTGGGTTGTAAATGTTGGAGAAGAGCCGTTAGCGCCCGGGGGCCAGGATCACCAGCGCGTCGTGCTCAAAGGGATGCTGCGCCACGCGCACGGTGCCGTCACCGTTGTCACGGACGGGCAGCTTTGCGATGCGCTTGTCCTCCATGTCGAGGACCGTCGCCGTCCAGCCACGCGCGCCGTCGAGCTTAAACTTGAGCGCCGTGGTGCGCGGCAGGTACGTGACGACGCGATCGCCAACGCGCGCCACACGGATGGCCTCGCGCGCGTCGTCGAGGAGCTCCTGCGCCGGAACCACGGCAAGTGCATCGTCGGCAGCCGTAGCGCCCAGGGCGGCAAGCACGTGCTCGATCGCGCCAAAGTCCCACACACCCGCAAACTGCAGGCACTCTTGCCAGCGGAACGGCATGTCAAAGCCCTCGCCCAGCACCGAACCTTGGCTGCGCGATGTCTGCCAGTTCCAAACGCCGTGTGCGCCGTAAGTTACGCCGGCACTGGCGCCGGCAAGAATCGACGACCATACGCTCGCGCGGCAATCCTGCGCGGTGAAGCGCCAGTACACATTGCGCGACGCACCCATCTGCTCGTAACAAGGCTCAGAGTTGACCATCGGCTTTTTAGGGTAGTTGGCGATAAAGTCCTGCGGCAGACGCCATGCCTCGGGCTGGCCCTCGTAGTTGTGGCCGGGCTGGAACATATAAAAGTCCAGACGGTCCAGATACTGCGCCGGAATGGTGCGATTGGCGCGGTTGATATGCATGGTGCGCAGCGCCTCGGGCGCGCGCTTGACGACCTCGTCGAGCGCGTCCTCGTAATAGGCGATCGCCTCGTCGCCGGCAAAGTCGGTATCGCCCGTCACCACGTAGACGGGGTTGAACTCGCCCAGGTTCTCGACGACGCGGGCAACGTGGGCACGGACCTCCTCACGCGGCATAACCTCGGCGCCGCAACGCTCGGCGATCTTGGCACCCCAGGTACCGGGCACGTAGTTGCACCACATAAGCACGAGCGCCGGACGGATGCCGTGCTCGACGGCAGCACGGCACATGGCGGCGGCGCGGTCCCAATATGCCTGGTTGGGACGGGACCAATCAAAGTGCACGCCGTCCTCGCTGGCATAGGGCCAAATGCCCAGGTCGGGGCAGCAGCGGTCCCACTGCGGCAGCGTGTTGATCTGCAGCACATTCATGCCCTGCTCGGCACGGCGGGTCAGGTAGTAGTTCCAGTCATCCTCGGCAATGCTCGTAAATGCGCTCCAGCACGTATCGGCAAACCAGAAGAACGGTTTGCCCTCGCACAAAAAGCCGTCCTGGCGACCGTTGACGGTCAGCTTTCCCAAACTCATCTGCATGTCCTTTCGTTTGATAAAGGATTTGCGAACCGCCGGGGGCTTTCGCGGTAACCCCGTGCGAAAGCCCCTGCCGCTTGGCAAACCCTCGCGGGCGAATCCCGTCCGCCCCATCAGTCTACCTTGCAAGAAGGGCCCCGCCGGGCTTACGCCTGACGGGGCCCCGTCGTGTAGGTGAGGTCATATGTGACCGAACGGTTTGGCCTTAGGCCTCCATCTCGGCGAGTTCCTCCTTGGAGAAGCCGCAGGCAAAGACGACGGCAGCGGCGATGACAAAGGAGATTGCCATACCAACGATAGCCCAGACGGTGTTCATCTGGCCACCCTGCAGGTAGTTGGTGAAGACCAGGAAGTTGGACGCACCGCCTGCGAGGTAGTAGGTAACACCCATGAGGCCGGAGAACACAGCGCCGATGGCACCGCCGATGAACATGCCGAGCATGGTGCGGCGGAAGCGCATGAGGATACCGAAGAGCGCAGGCTCGGTAACGCCGCCGGCGATGGCGGAGATGACGTAACCGATGGCAAGGGACTTCTCGTCGGGGTTCTTCATCTTGAGGAAGGCACCGAAGGCGCAGCCCCAGACAGCGGCCATAGCGCAGTTGGTGGAAACGAAGACGAAGGGATCGTAGCCGGCGGCGATGATCTGAACCTGAGCGAGCAGGATGACGGGCATGTGCATGCCGCAGACCACGAAGAGCTGCCAGAAGGCGCCGAGGATGGCCATGACGATCAGGATGCCGATGCCGCCAAGGTCAGCAAGGCCGAAGAGGGCGTTGGCGATCAGCGTACCGATCTCGTTGCCGATGGGGGCGAGGACGATGAAGGCAATGGGGATCGTGACGATCATGGTGCAGAACGGCGTGAAGACCGTGGAGAGCACGTCGGGCATGACCTTCTTAAAGAACTTCTCGACGAAGTAGAGGACAGGCACCGAAAGGATGATCGGCAGGACGGACTGCTGATAGTTGGCAGCGGCGATCTGGATGCCGTAGACGGAGATGATTCCGCCGCCCTCCTGGGTGGCGACGCTCACCACGGAAGGAGCCATGAGGGCGCCACCGAGCAGCATGCCGAGCACGGGGCTGGCGCCGAGCTTCTTAGCCGCGGCATAACCCAGGTAGATGGGGATAAAGGTGAACGTGGCCTCGTACAGCGTGGTGTAGAGGAACGTATAGGTCGGGTCGTCGGCCGAGAGCACACCGAGCATGGTGGGGCCGAGGACGGCCGCGATGGTACGGAACAGACCGCCGGCCATGAGCAGCGGGATGAGCTGGGTCATGGAGCCCGACGATAGTCAAGGATGATGTTCGGCAGGTTCTTGAGCTCGAACTTCTGCTTGGAAGCATCGAGGTTCTCGTCGACGGCGGCACCCTGCTTGACGCCGGAGATGGCGACGAACTCGGCGAGCACCTTGGGCACGTTCTGGCCGATGATGACCTGGAGCTGGCTGCCGGCGAACTGGCATCCCAGAACACCCTTGACCTTCTTGATCTTCTCCACGTCGGCCTTGTTGTTGTCCTTGAGCGTCAGGCGCAGGCGCGTCATGCAGTTGGTGGCGACGGAAACATTCTCCGCACCGCCCACGAGCTCGAGGACATCGGTGGCAATCTGCTTGTTATCTACTGCCATGGGACCCCTCCCCATATCTTCGTGTGCCAGCCCCCTTGGGCTTAGGCACGCCTTTGGCCCGGCGACTATAACCCCTTACGGTTGCCGGACCCTTGGATACGCTTTTGTAAACAAGGTGTTTACTGAACGTTTACGGGCTTTAGTTTACACGGAGCGCCGAATTTATGGCAATTTTGCCGTCTACAGTCCGGTGAACGGTAGGAAATCGGGGGTGAACGTATTTGAATGGCGGGAAATGGTCTCTTTGACCCTCTATTGATATATAGCCATTTACGTGGGATTTTATTTTGATGAACACCTCACTGATCTGTTAACTCATCAACAGAATCCCTGCTAGAAGCTAGTAAACATATGTTTAGTAGCTCACGACGTGTTCAATTTTGCCGTTTACCGAGTTCATCTGGTTATTCTTCAATTCTAGATTACACTAAACATGTTTAGTTTGTATTGCCGCAGATGCCAGGCATTCGCGGCGCAAGGGAGGCAGCTCATGGAGCTCAAATTGTGTACCTACGCAACCGTCACCACCTTGGGCGACTTTGGCCCCTGGATCAGCAAGGTCGTACTCGACCTGCCCTGCACCGTGCGCGCCAACGACATCGACGCGAACACCTTCCATATATATGTAGAGCGTCACGAGCGCTCGGGCGAGGTTCTGATGCGCAAGGAGCGCGGCGCCGACCATGCCGCGCCCTCCGTGGGTTACATCGACATTCTCGCCGCATATCCGTGCGACGAGAACGGACGTAAGCTCGCCGTGGGCACCCATGTGGCGCTCGAGGTCGCCGAGCAGCGCCTGACCAAGACCATCGAAGGCGGCGTCATGGGTTCGCGCATGCTCGATGACCAGCTGCGCATCACGCAGCTCACAGCTCTTCCCGGCAACGACGGCGACGATCCCACCTGCGGCCTGGTCTTCGACACCTGCCGTGGCGATATCTGCCCCGCGCTCAAAGGCTGGAGCAACGCCACGCAAAAGACCGCCGTCGACGGTATCGCGCTCGAATACGGCTTCTTTGAGCCCAGCTTTAAGGCCGAGGACTCGGCATGCTTCAACCCCTTTGCGCCCGAGGCCACGGCCGTGCCCCAAAAGGCACCGCTCGTGGTGTATCTGCACGGCGCCGGTGAGGGCAAGGGCGCCACGCAGGGCGAAGGCGCCACGCGCGCCTATATCGGCAACCGCGTGACGGCCATCAGCCAGGCGCAGATCCAGCGCTACTTTGGCGGCTTTGCCTGGGTGCTCGTGCCGCAGTCGCCCACGTTTTGGATGGACAACGGCGTCGAGCAGCTTGGTCACTCCAACCAGAGCATCTACTCCCCCGTGCTCAAGGCACTTATCGATGAGTTTGTCGCCGAGCATGCCGACCGCATCGACACCGACCGCATCGTGGTCGCCGGTCTTTCCAACGGCGGCTTTATGACCCTGCGCCTGTGCGCCGACTACCCCGATTTCTTCGCCGCGGGCCTTCCCTGCTGCGCCCCGTGGTACAACGCCACGGACGAGGACGTAGCCGCGCTCGCCAAGACGCCGCTGTGGTTTACGCACTCCAAGGGCGACGAGCTCGTGCACCCGCAACAGACCGTGCTGCCGCTGTTCGCGCGCCTGCGCGATGCCGGCGCCAACGTGCATCTCACCTACTTTAGCCATGTCGAGGACCTGACCGGCGTGTATCGCGAGGCCGACGGCTCGGCCAAGAAGACGTTCAACCACGGCGTGTGGATCCACCAATTCAACGACCTGTGTTATCAAGACTTCGACGGGGGCAACGTACTCATCGACGGCGAGCCGGTGGGCTGCTGGGAGTGGTCAGCCAGGGTCGACCGCTAAGCCCTCCCATCGCGGGGACCGGGGTTTAGTCTTGCCTTGCGCGTAACTGGCTGAAATTATTTTGGTTGGAGCTTTGCTTATGTCCCAGAATTTGACTCGGGTGATTGCTACTACCGATATGGAAGTCGATGATATGAACTCGCTTGTTCATTTGGCTCTGTATCTCAACTTGCTTGATGTTCAGGCTGTGGTGTATACGGCTTCGCAGTATCACTTTCTTGGGGATGGGGTTCATACGCTCGGCGAGGTGAATTCGCATTGGCGGACCAAAGGGCGGCGCTCTTATGAGTGGGCTGTTGTGCCTCATGAGCCCGATCCGCTAGCCGGCGAGCTTCGTGAGTATCGGCCGTTTCCCGAGCATTGGATTGAGAGTCTCTGGAGTAATGAATATGCCCAGGCTTGGCCGCAGTTGCAAGCAAATGCCGCCGCTGCCGGTGAGCCGCCGTTTCCCACGCCCGCCCAGATGATCGAGCGCACCTTTGTGGGAAATGTTGCCTTTGAGGGTGATGTGACTGAGGAAACTGAGGGGTCTCGCGTAATTGCGCTGGCGATTCTGGATGATGATCCGCGTACGTTATGGCTGCTCAGCTGGGGTGGTATGAATACGATCGTTCGCGCCCTCATGAGTATTGCCGAGCGCTATCGCGCCACGCCCGAGTGGCCCGCCGTACAGCAGCGGGTCTATCAGAAGGTGCGCGTGATGGGCGTTGCCGATGGTGTGGGGCAGGATAACTCGTGGCTCGACCATGGGCGCGAGCTCTTTCCCGAGCTCATCTTTTGGCGTACGCCCTATATGTATGGCAACTATTTCGACGCCAAAACAGCTCAGCCCGATACGCTGCCGCTGTTTAAGGCTCCTTGGCCCGAGCAGAATCTCACGCAGGGCAACGGCCCCCTCATGGCGCGCTATATGTTCTATGGCGATGGTAAGGTCTACGAAAACGAGCCCGAGCGCTTTCAGTTTGGCAAGCATGCCCGTCTGGATTGGGGCCTGGAAGGCATGCCCGCGGTGCAGTTTGAGCGCGGCGATTTTATGGCCGAAGGCGACAGCATGACCTATATTCCGCTGCTGCCGTTTGGCCTGCGCGGTATTGACGACCGCGACTTCGATACGCTACTCGGCCGCATGTTTCTTGATGGACACCCCGATGCGAAGGCGCCCGCCGATTTTGCCTCCATCAGCACGCCCGCAGACGACAATCTCAATCCCTACCTGCGTGCCTATCAGGAAGACTTTGCCGCCCGCGCGCAATGGTGTGCCCATGATCCGGCAGCCTGCTCGCATCCGGCGCATGTTGTCGAGGTCACGGCCGACCGCAGCGCCGCAGCCGGCGAGCGCATCGACCTTGCGGCGACCATCGTCGACCCCGACGGCAGGGGCTTCGATGCGCATTGGGATGTCGCCGTAGACCCGTCGAGCTATGCAGGCGTCCAGGATCTGTCGCTATGGCAAGAATGCACGGAGGATGCCACTTTCATCGTGCCCGCCGACGCACGACCCGGCGACCGCTTTGTGCTCACCCTCACCGTGCAGACGCGCGCCGAGTGCTCCTGCACCCGCTACACCCAGGTCGCCGTGACTGTGGCATAGCAAGGGCGACGCCCACATTCGACAAAGAGTGTCCCCAGGCGCCAAACGAGCGGGGATTTTTGGACACCCAAATGACGAGAGTGGATAATCTCCCACTTTGAGCCTGCACACAGGCCAAAAACGGGAGATTATCCACTCTCATTCTGCGGGTACTCATTGGGGACGTACTTAAATGAGTAGTTTCACTCATTTAAGTACGTCCCCAATGACTAGTCAAAAATGGGCCATGTGTCCCAGTTGTGGAGACTCGTTGAGCCGTCTGGGTATCGTGAAAGGCTGCGCACTCCCCCATCATCAAAAGTGACACACGCTACCAGTTGATGGGAGGCAGCCATGGGCTTCTTTGACAAGATGTTCGAGAAGAAAGAGTGCGCGATCTGCGGTACCGAGCTGGGACTTCTCGGCAAGACCAAGATCAACGAGGGCTACCTGTGCAAAGAGTGCGTCGGCAAGCTCTCCCCCTACTTCCACGGCTATCGCTCCAGCACCGCGGACGATATCCGCGAGCAACTCGCCTACCGCGAGGCCAACGCCGAGCGCCTGGCGTCGTTCAATCCCACGCGCACGCTTTCTGCCGGACGCACCAACATCATGCTCGACGAAGACGCGGGCCTGCTGATCATCACCTCGCAGAGCCGCTGGCGCGACGCCAATCCCGACATCATCGAGTTCTCGCAGGTACTCGGCTGCGATATGGATATCGACGAGCATCGCACCGAGATCTATCGCGAGACCAAGGACGGCGAGCGCGAGAGCTACAACCCGCCGCGCTACGACCTGGATTACGACTTTAATCTGACCATTCACGTCAACACGCCGTACTTTACCGAGATCAACCTGCGCGTAAACGACTTCACCATCGATCAGCGCGGCTCCATCGAGTACCGCGAGGCCAAGCGCCAGGCAACCGAGGTCCGCGACGCGCTGGTGCAGCTGCGCCAGGAGACGCGCGACAGCGTTGTTGCCGCCAAGGCCCCCAAGGCGGCGGTGACCTGCCCCTTCTGCGGTGCGACCACCATTCCCGATGCCAGCGGGCGCTGCGAATACTGCGGCGGCGCCATCGGCGCATAGCCTCCGGCACGGAAAGGACCGATCATGGCCTTCGAGAGCGTTAACTATCAGTGCCCTGCCTGCGGTGGTCCCCTGCATTTTGCCAGCGCCGAGCAAAAGCTTGTCTGCGACTACTGTGACTCACGCTTTGAAGTCGAAGAAGTCGAGGCCCTCTATCGCGAGCGCCAGGACAAGGCAGATGCCAAAGCCGATGCCGCAGCCGCAGCTCCCAAACCTGCTGCCGACGATGCCGTGCAGGAGCTCGCCCAAAACGCCGGCTACATCTGCTCGTCGTGCGGCGCCGAGCTCGTGTCCGACGGCACCGTCGCCGTCACCACCTGCCCGTACTGCGGCAACTCCGCCGTGGCGCCCGGCCAGCTCTCTGGCGACTTCTCGCCCGACCTGGTGATTCCGTTTAAGCTCGGGCGCGACGACGTCACGGCCGCACTCAAGGAACACTACAAGGGCAAGATCTTGCTGCCCAAGAGCTTTGTCACCGGCAACCACATCGACGAGGTCCAAGGTGTCTACGTGCCGTTTTGGCTCTACGGCGCCCGCGTGGACGGCGAAGTGTACTTTGACGCGACCAACGAGACCGTGACCGAGGAATCCGACCGCACCGTCACGACCACCGACCACTACGATGCCTATCGCAAGGGCAATATCTCGTTTAAGCGCGTGCCCGTCGACGGATCGTCCAAGATGCCCGACGGCCACATGGACGCCATCGAGCCGTTTGACTACGACGCGCTGCGTCCGTTCTCGGTCGCATATATGCCCGGCTACATCGCCAACCGTTACGACGAGGACTGCGAGACCTGCAAGGCGCGCGCCGAGCGCCGTATGGAAGAAAGCACGATCTCGGCCCTGCGCGAGACTGTCGTCGACGAATACGACGATGCCACGGTCGAAAGCAAGCAGCTCGACTACACCTGGGAAGACAGCGACTACGCCCTGTTCCCCGTCTGGATGCTCTCCACCTCGTGGAACGGCAAGAGCTACCTGTTTGCCATGAACGGCCAGACCGGCCGCTTGGTCGGCGAGCTCCCCTGCTCCAAGCCCAAGCTCGCTATTGCCTCGGTGCTGTTCTTTGTGATCGGATTTATCCTCTCCCAGATTCTCTTTATGGGTGAGAACGCCTTCGATCCGGATTACCTCGCCTTTGATATCGAGGGCATCCTCATCAACATCGTCGCGCCGCTGATCATCGTGATTATCGGAGACGTGCTACTGGTAGGCCAGCTCAAGACGGCCAACGAGGCCACCCACGCCGACGAGTACTGCGGCGAGCTCGACCTGACCGAGAAGCACGACACCTTCAACCACACCGAGACCACCGTTGTCATGAAAGACGACAAGGACGACTAAGCAATCCGACCAATACCACCCGGCCTTTGACGAGAAAGGAAGATCACCATGGGACTCTTGAAAGCTGGATTGGGAGCTGCCGGCGGCGTCATGGCCGACCAGTGGAAGGAATTTATCTACTGCGAATCGATGCCTGCTGACGTCTTGGCCTGCAAGGGCAGCAAACGCACCGGTGGCCGCAGCTCCAACACGCGCGGCGAGGACAACGTCATCTCCAACGGCTCGGTCATCGCCGTCAACGACGGCCAGGGCATGCTCGTGGTGCAAAACGGCAAGATCATCGAAGTCGCGCTGGAGCCTGGTGAGTTCGTCTTCGATACCGGCAGCGAGCCGAGCGTCTTTAGCGGCAACCTGGGCGATTCCATCAAGGAGACCTTCGCCAATATCGGCAGCCGCTTTACCTTTGGCGGCGACGCGGGCAAGGACCAGCGCGTCTACTTCATCAACACCAAGGAGATCATCGGCAACAAGTACGGCACCGCCTCGCCCGTGCCCTTCCGCGTGGTCGATAACAACATTGGTCTGGACGTCGACATCTCCGTGCGTTGCAACGGCGAGTATTCGTACCGCATCACCAACCCGCTGCTGTTCTACACCAACGTATGCGGCAACGTGACCGATAGCTACACGCGCGACAAGATCGACAGCCAGCTTAAGTCCGAGCTTCTCACCGCCCTGCAGCCCGCCTTCGCCAAGATCTCGGAGAGGGGCATCCGCTACAGCGCCATCCCCGGCCACACCACCGAGCTCGCTCGTGCGCTCAACGAGGTCCTCTCTGCCGACTGGCGCGACCTGCGTGGTGTCGAGATCGTGAGCTTTGGCGTCAACTCCATCGCAGCCTCGCAAGAAGACGAGCAGATGATCAAGGACCTGCAGAAGGCCGCAGTCATGCGCGATCCCACCATGGCGGCAGCCAACATTGCCAGCGCCCAGAGCGACGCAATGCGCGCGGCAGCGGCCAACCCCAACGGCGCGATGGCAGGCTTTATGGGCATGGGCATGGCAGGTGGCATGGGCGGCATGAACGCTAGCCAGCTGTTCGCCGCCGGTCAGGCACAGCAGCAGGCTGCCCCGCAGCCGGCTCCGGCACCCGCCCCGGCTCCTGTCGCCGCACCTGCGGCCGGCACGTGGACCTGCAGCTGCGGCGCCACCAACACCGGCAAGTTCTGCTCCGAGTGTGGCAGTCCCGCACCCGCCCCGGCACCGGCCAAGTGGTTCTGCCCCAACTGCGGCAGCGAAAACGGCGGCAAGTTCTGCAGCAACTGCGGAACGCCCAGGCCCTAGCCCCTCTATCTGGTAATTGGCGGGGGTTCCGCACCCCCGCATTTGTTTCTATGGGTTTCGTTCGATAAAGGAGGACACCATGAAGACAACGTTCAAAAAGTCCGTACTCGCATTTCTAGCATGCGTCCTGGCGCTCGCCTTTGCCCTGACGGGCTGCAGCGGCGGCAAAGACCCCAAGGCCAACTTTGTCGGCAGCTGGAAGCTCTCGGGTGGAACCACGGAGGGCGAAGAGCTGACCGATGAGTATATGGATATGTTCGAGGAATGGGGCATCAGCTGCATCTTGGTCCTGGACGAAGACGGCACGGGCAGCCTCGATTTGTTCTCCGAAGTTTCCGACCTAAAGTGGGAGGCCAAGGACGCTACCACCGCGAGTATCACCGTCGACAAGGAGACGACCGACGTGAAGCTCGAGGACGGCAAGCTTGTCCTTGAGGACGGCGAGGACAAGCTCATCTTTAGCAAGTCCGATAAGGATCTGTCCGGTACCGTGAAGAAGGATCGCGAGGCCGCCGAGAAGGAAGAGGAAGTCGAGGAGGCCGTCGAAGACGGCGATGTCCAGAGCGTCGAAATCTCCCCCGCCGTCACTGTCGCCGATGACGACCTGTGCACCATCACCATCACCGAGAAGTTCCAGGACGACTGGGGCGACATCGGCTTTGTCGTCAACATCACCAACAAGAGCGACAAGGACCTGACCTTCTACGCCCCCACCGGCAAGACAAACGTCAACGGCACCATGAAGGAAGCCTGGTTCTCGGCCCACCTGATGCCCGGCACCAACGCCACCGAAGAGTTCACCTTCTCGAAGGGCACGCTTGACAGCTTCGACAGCCTAGTCAACACGACCATCGGCATCGACGCCTACCTGACCGATTCCTACGAGGACGTCGCCTCCTACAGCGCAACCATCGCGTAGCGGCACGTAACATCAGCCGCGGATTGGCGGACACATCCGCGCACACCAGACGGGGCCGCAGGAGATGATCCTGCGGCCCCGTCGCTTTATGCCGACAGCACTGCCCATACAAGCAGGCCGCCCGCCGTTTTTAGATGCGAAACGGTGGGCGGCCCATCCTTGCGGTGCCGGAACACGGGTGAGCGCGTCGATTACGGGCGCTCCATGTTGGGAACGATGCTACCCTCGGTCACCGCATGCACGGCCAGGCGCATGATGTTGTCGTAGCCGGTCTTGCTCAGGATCTCCGAGATGCGGCGCTTGATGGTGCCCTCACTCATAAACAGCTCGGCCGCGATCTCGCGACGACTTTTGCCCTCGCAGGCAAGGCGCAAAATCGATAGCTCGACATCGTCGAGGGCTGCTGTACCCGAAAAAATGCTCTCGGGCGGCTTGGGAAACGTGCAGTAGCCAGCCAACGTGGAGCGCATCACGGCGAACAGCTCGTCGATACCGACGTTCTTGTACACAAAGCTATCGACGCCCGCCTCGCGGGCCTGATCGACAAAGGTGATCTCGGGCATGCCTGTCATGATAATGATGCGACACTCGGGCAGCTGCTCCTTGATGCGTGCCGCCGCCACGATGCCGTTTGAATCGTGTTCGGTGCACACGTCCATCAGTATCATGTCCGGGCGCTCCTTGAGCGCGACACCCAAGGCCTCGGAGGCATCGGCGATCGCGGCAACGACGGTCATATCGGGCTGGTCGCCAACGGAGCGCGCCAGGCTCTCGCGCAGGATGGCCTGATCTTCGACAATTAACACGCGGATCATGAGTTTCTCCTTTGGGACGTGTCGTTGGCGTTAAGCGGAATGGATACCGTAAGCGTAAAGGGCGGGGTGGCGTGGACCTCTAGGCTGCCACCCAGATCTTGCGCGACATGCCTCATACCTGGGATTCCCGTTCCCTCGCGATACGATACGGGGGCCGGGGACCCGTCGTTAGAAATCGTCATGTGCGCGACGGCGTCAGCATCCGTCCTCTCCTGCCACAAGCGCACATGGACCCGATGCGCCTGCGCATGCTTGGTGGCGTTGGTCGAGGCCTCGCGGATAATCTGCAAAAAGGCAGCGGCGACACGCGCGTCCTCAGGCAGCGCACCCTCAACATCGATCTGCACGCTCACCAGGCCAAAAGCATGGACGATATCGCCCAGTTGCTCTGCCGGTTCGGTGTCGCCCCCGCTGCGCAGATCGGCAGCGATTGAGCGCAGCAGCGGGTCGATCTGCTCGAGCGACTCGTCGTCCAAGCGCCCCTCCTCCAAATAGCGATGGAGGATGGACAGACGCTGCCCGATCACGTCGTGCACGCGGGCGCGCATACGCAGATAGGCCGCATTGCCAGCAACCTTTTTGACTTCTTCGATCTGGGCCTGGAGCTCTTGGCCCGCAAGCTCAAGCAGGTGGTTGGCCTGCGCCAGGCGGTCATGCGCATGCGCATACTCTGTCACATCCAGACCGATTATGCGCTCGAACGAACGGCCCGAGACCATAACGCCATCGCACACAAACAGGCGAATCTCGGCGGGAGAAACCTCGACCACCGCACGCGCCTCACCAAAGCGGTCCAGGTTGATCCGCACGCGGTTCTTACCGCCTTCGGGCATTTGCATGCTGAGCTTGCGCAGGTCGTTCCATGTACCGCTCATATCGCCTAGGTCGGTGGGCATATGAAGCTCCACCAGGTTTTTACGCATGCAGCGGTTCATGAGCAGTGGACGGCCCCTCGAGTCCAGATACAGGATGCCCACGGGAATCACGTTGATGGTTTCGATCGTCGAGAACGCGGTGATATCCTCCTGGCGGTTACGGACGTCCATCAAGAGCGCCGCGACGGAACGGAACAGGAAGAACGCTCCCTCTGCGATAAGGACAACGGCCCACACCGAGCCCATGGCAAAAACCACCGGCGGTGTCACGGCGCCAACAAGCAGCAGCTCGGCCAGCATGACAGGGCGACGATAGTGCACCATAAGGACCACGCCATAGGCAAAGATCGCGGCATTGAGCCACAGCACTCCGCCCATTGCCCTGGCGCAAACGTCAAGCGGCGCCACCAGATACGAGCCAGACGACGCGAATAAGATGAGCGCCGAAATCATCAGGTGAAGCACAAGGCTCGTCTCGTAGGCGCAAATCACCTTACGGTTATAGGACGAGCGGCGCGATGCGATGAGCGGGACGTGGATCATCTGCAGACACGCAGCCAGGGCAAAGATAACATCGAGCGCAACGATTTGGGGAAGGATGAACGAAATCTGCATCGTCACTCACCCGCCCTCGGCATCAAGACGATCATGCGCAGCTGGCCGGGCTCGCCCTCAAGGCGGTATGCCACGTTGCGCCCTTGCAGAGCGCTTTCGAGCTCTTGCGCAGCGGGCGTCTGCGAAAGATCTTCATCATCGTTGGAAAAAAGCGTGGCGCGCAGCTCGACACTGCACCGGTCATGGTCGCCCAAGTGATACATAAGCGCCGGATGGTCGGTGGTGTAGGCAAAAAACGCAAAGTCATACACGCAGTCGTACAGGGCGCTTACCGTACTGGCGTGCATCGGGCGCCGTATGGCGATAATCGAGGCGCAATCGACATCGATGGTGCGCAGGTCACTTGCGAGCTCGTTGGCGATGAGCTGAATGCGGTCGCGGTCAAAACCGCTCTCCCCGTGCTGTGCCAACGTGAGCGACCCCTTGCGTTTGCAATAGGCGACGAGCATCTTGGCGCGCTGCAGCATGCGGTAACGCTCGTGCGAAGATGCCTCATCGGTCAACGGCGGCAGCGAGCTCAACAGGTCGTACATCCCTTCGAGCGCACGGGCAAGCGCTTGGTCCACGTCTTGGACCAGTAAGGTCTCGGCCTCTTGGTCTGCCAGATGCGTCTTAAGGTCGTAGTCGGCGGCGAGCAGCTCGTTTTGGCGCTGCAGCTCCATGCGACGATGCGCCAGCTCGCGATTGAGCTCGTTGAGCTCCGAGACGTCCTGGGCAAGCAGGGCCGATCCGCCCAGCAGTGGAAAGGCACGGTACATTACATCGGGATCGGACGCCACGGCAAAGGCATGGGCATGCCCGTGTTCCTGGGCCCGCAGCTCTTCGCACACGCCCGCCGGCATTGGCTTTGACACCGGTGTGGCATAGACTTCCTGCAGGTCGCGCGTTAGAACTTTGAGGTCGAGCGGCAAGGTATCGAAGATGCCAGCAATGTCGTGATATGACGGAATGACACCGCAATCGAGACAGATTTCCATCGCCACCACGCACAGGACGCAATAGACGAGCGAAAAGTTGAGCCTCCATGCCCAGGGCACGCGCAGAGCATACGAGATGGCAAAGAATGCGCCACCCAGCAGTACGAGCGCCGCCGTGCCCGAGAAACGCTGGATGCGAAAGGACGAGGACCGGCCCACCAGGATAAAAAAGGCAACGAAGTTAAAGGCTGTCCATACCAGAACGGTACCGTAGCCCCAACCATATGTGTAATCGTTGCTCCAGGTTCCACTCGATCGATCGAAATGGAAGACCTGCTGATGAACATCGTTAGTAAGCACAAAGCCGATAAGCAGGACAGCCATGACCCACAAAACGGTGCGGTACCGACGCCCCATACGATGCTGTTCCAAACCCGCGAGGCGCAGACCGCACAGCTGGTAGATCAGCGGAATGAGCGTCATGGGCACGTAGTACAGGTACCAGAGCACGGTGGCATAGAACGGCGTGAACGACTTATATTTGAGGATGACCTCGATCATCCACAGGGCACAAATGGCGGCGATGGCAACAAGGCGGCGGCGCAAGACGTAGTCCAAGCAGCGTAGGTACGCCAACACACCCCAGATTGAAAATGCAATTGCGGCGACAAGCAGCGGGAGAGAGCTCGAGTGGACGAGCGCATCCACGACCTCTTCGGACACCTCGCTATAGGCGGGCACGGTGTTGGAAAGCTTGGGGTCGGAGGCAAACAGTGCCGGCAAGACTGCCAAAAGCATAAGGAACAGCGCGGTAATGGCGCCGGCGATAACAAAGACGCGGTGGCGATACACGCCATGCGATATTCCAACAAGGAATCGCGGCATGGCGAAGAGCCTGCCGCCCCTAAGATCCGCCACGGGCGCGGATCGGGCGGTCGCGTGGCCGATATGTCGCTCGCGGGTACCCATAGTGCTTTTAGTGTACCGACAGGCGGGCCCAAAAAGCGGGCCACATGTCCCAAAATCCGCCGACGGCGAGGGACGTCGCCAGCGACTAGTCGTTTAAGAACGTCCCCAATGACTAAGACAAAACGAGCGAGGATTTTTGGACGCCCAAATGGCGAGAGTGGATAATCTCCCACTTTGAGCCCACAAACAGGCTAAAAACGGGAGATTATCCACTCTCATTCTGCGGGTACTCATTTAAGTACGTCCCCAATGAGTGCTTTCACTTCTTTTAAC
>URUC01000044.1 GCA_900550965.1 uncultured Collinsella sp.
AGGAGCTTCTCCTTCTTATTGGCAAGCTCGACCAGGCCCTCAGCGGCATCCTCGGCAGCGAAGACAACGATCTTGCGCATATCGCCCTCGGCGTCGTCGATGCGGCCGACCAGATCGGCAGCCTCGGCCTCGGCCATCAGACCATCGAGCTCACGAAGGCGCATGCCCAGCAGGTCGGACATTTCCTTCTGCTCCATCTTGGGCTTGAGGTCAAGGAGCTTAATGGCGCGCTCGATGTTCGCCATGCGCTCGGCCTTGGCCTCCTCCTCCTTGGAAATAGCAAAGCGACGGCTACGCAGCAGGCGAGCGGCCTTCTGCATCTTGTCCATCAGCTCTTCGTCATCGTAATCAGCGGCGGCCTCGACAACCTCGGCCTCCTCCTCGGCGGAAACCTCGTCAGCAGCCTCAACCTCAGCAGCTTCGGTCTCCACGGTCTCGACTGCCTCGACCTCGGCAGCCATGGTCTCGTTCTCGGTCTCGTTCATGATCTCTTCGTTCTCAGACATGAGACTCCTTCTTGGCCCTCTCGGGCATCATCGCCCCATTCGCGGGGCCCGTCGCGCACTCTTTGCGCTTTATACATTCATGCCTCTCGGCAAAACGTCCATTAGTTTATGGTGTCGCCATCCAATCTAGCTGCAGAATCTATGTGCACACATTAATGCGACATGTGCGACTCGCGGCGAGCGTACACCAGCGACACCGCGAACCCGACAACGGCAATCACGGCCGCCACGCGCACGGCGGCTGCAAATCCTATCGCCTGGGCAACGTCCGACGCAACGCCTGCGGCGCCAGCAGCCACCGCAGAACTCGAAAGCAGGCCGATAAACAGCGACGGACCAAACGACGCGGCAATCATGTTCCACGTGTTAAGCAATGCCGTTCCGTGAGGATGCTCAGCGGCGGGAAGCGTCTCCAAACCGGCGGTCTGCGAGGGGCTCAGTACCAAACCGACGCCGGCATACACCACAACGGTCAGCAGCACGACAACGCCGATGTTCATGCTTGCCGCGGTCATCGAGATTGCCGTCTGCCCCACAGCGATCAGGGCAAAGCCGACCGGCAGCAGCGGCCACGCACCACGGGCATCCATCACGCGTCCGCCCACAATCGAGGTCACGGCGTTGCAGGCGATCGCCGGCAAAATGAGCAAACCCGCGACAAGTGCGGTCATGCCGTATGCGCCCTCAAAATAGAGCGGCAACAAAACGCTCATCGAGAACGTCGTCATCATCGACACCACCACAAGCAGGCATGCAGGCCAAAAACGAACGCTCGCCATGGGACGCACGTTAAGCACCGGATGCTTGAGCTTGAGCTGACGAACCGCAAACAGGCCGAGCACCACAACAGCGGCGAAAAGCGTCGCGATACCGGCCATCACATTGGTCGAGAACTCGCCTACGGAATACACGAACGCCGTAATGCCGGCAGTGAGCAAAACAACCGACAGAATATCAAGCGTGGTGTTCGAGCGCTCTCCGACATTCCGAACGAGCTTTGCTGCCGCCGCGGCGACCACGACACCGCCCACCAGCGGCACTACGAACACCGCCCTCCAGCCAAACAACGTGCACATAAGACCACTAATCACGGGCCCAAACGCCGGCCCTAGCGTAATGCAGGCACCGCCCAGGCTCAGATACAGACCGAGCTTCTCGCGCGGAGCACAAGATAGCACCACATTCATCATGAGCGGAAACAAGATGCCCGATCCCGCAGCCTGCAAAATACGACTTGGCAGCAAAACGGTAAACGACGGGGCGACCAGGCACAGGACTTCTCCGGCGACCATGCATCCGCATGCGAAAAACAGCAGCTTGCGCGTCGAGAAACGACCGGACAGAAAGGCCATGATAGCCGTAAAGATCGACGTCACGATCATGTATCCCGAAACGAGCCACTGCGCCGTGGTAGCGCTCACCGAAAAGACCGCCATGATGTCGTGCAACGCCACGTTAATAATGTTCTCGTTAAACGCGGCGACAAAGGCTGCAATATACATTACGACGAGAAACGCCGCAGTGGCCGATGGCGCTACTTGAACTTGTTGCTGAGATTTGCTCCCCATGCATTTCCTTCCTCTTGGAACAACAGTCACATCGCCCCAGAGGAACAGTCCAGGGCGAGCATGAGCCCTAGACTTACGTCAGACGCCGCACGCAACGGATCTGACAACATGGTCCAACGTCGAAAGATTGTAACGCTGACGCGCAGCTTTCCTTCCGCGCTATTATTAAAAGTCCACGAAAGCACGAGACATGAGGAGCCCGCCATGATCAAACCCATCATGAAATCCGAGTTCTTTTTACGCCTGCCTTCCGAAGACGCGGGCCCCGATGACGCCGTGACCGGGCAGGACCTCCTGGATACGCTCCATGAGCATGAGCACGAGTGCGTGGGCCTTGCCGCCAACATGATTGGCGTGCGCAAACGCATCATCTGCGTAAAGGACGGCAACAGGGCGCTGTTGATGTACAACCCTCAAATTCTTGAGCAGGTCAATGCCTATCAGACGAGCGAAGGGTGTCTTTCGCTCATCGGTGAGCGTCCCTGTACCCGCTATCGTCGCATTAAGGTTGAGTATTTTGACGAGAACTTCGTCCACCGCATCAAGAGCTTCTCGGGCTACACCGCCGAGATCATCCAACACGAAATCGACCACTGCAACGGGATTGTTATTTAGTCCCGCCGATTCAAGAAAGCTCCCTGCAGCAAAACAACTGCAGGGAGCTTTTCATTGTGCGGAGTTTCTATCCCCTACGATTGACGGTAATGGTCGAAGAAGTCGGCGAGGTCCTCGAGCGACTCTTTGAGCACTTCCATGCGCGGCAGGTACACGATGCGGAAGTGATCGGGCTCGGCCCAGTTAAAGCCGCCGCCGCGTGTGATGAGGATCTTCTTCTCGTGCAGCAGGTCGAGGGCGAACTGCTCGTCATCGGTGATGTTGAACTTCTTCACATCCATCTTGGGGAAGATGTAGAACGCCGCACGCGGCTTAACCACCGAGATGCCGTCGATCTTGTTGAGCGCCTCATACACAAAGTTGCGCTGCTCATAGACACGGCCGCCGGGACGGATATAGTCGTTGACCGACTGATGGCCGCCGAGCGCCGTCTGGACAATCGACTGGGCCGGCACGTTGGAGCACAGGCGCATGTTAGAGAGCATGTTGACGCCCATGATGAAGTCGCTCATACAGCGCTGGTTGCCCGAAAGCACCATCCAGCCAATGCGATAGCCCGCGATCATATGCGACTTGGACAGGCCGCTAAACGTAATGCAGGGCAGGTCGGGAGCGAGCGAGGCAATCGAGACGTGCTCGTAGCCGTCCATGCACAGACGGTCGTAAATCTCATCGGCAAAGATCATCAGCTGGTGCCTGCGCGCAACCTCGACGATGCCCTCGAGCACCTCGCGCGGGTAGACCGAGCCCGTGGGGTTGTTGGGGTTGATGATGACGAGGGCCTTGGTCGCGCTCGTGATCTTGGACTCCATATCCTCCAGGTCGGGATACCAATCCGCCTGCTCATCGCACAGATAGTGCACGGGATGACCGCCGGCAAGGGTTGCGCACGCCGTCCAGAGCGGATAGTCGGGGCTGGGGATCAGAATCTCGTCGCCGTTGTCGAGCAGCGCGTTCATCGAAAGCTGAATGAGCTCGGACACGCCGTTGCCCGTGTAGATATGCTCCATCTGAACGTTGGGCAGGCCCTTGATCTGCGAATACTGCATGATCGCCTTGCGCGCGGAGAACAGGCCACGCGAGTTGGAATAGCCTTCGCAGTCGGGCAGCTGCTGGCGCATGTCCTTGATGACCTCATCGGGCGTGCGGAAACCGAAGGGCGCCGGGTTGCCGATATTGAGCTTGAGGATGCGCTCACCCTCGTCCTCCATACGGGCGGCCTCGTCGACGACGGGACCGCGCACGTCATACAGGACGTTATCGAGCTTGGTGGATTTAGAAAAAGTACGCATGGTGGTGCTCCTTGCAATTTGAGCTGAGGGATGGGGTTCGGGCTTGGAATCGTTGCGGGGTGATGATGCCTCGCCTTGATCGGCGTCGCCGGCAAGCAGCCAGGTAACATCGACCTCCAAAATACGGGCGAGCAGCTCAGCCACATCGCGCCGCGGAATCGTCTTGCCGCTCACATATTGGCTCATCTGACTCTTGCCGAGTTTTTTGCCGAGCATCTCCGATGCGCGGATCACGTCCGACTGGCGAACGTCGCGATCGGACATAGCCTGTCGCAGACGATCGCTAAACGTCTCTTGGGCCACTAGAACCTCCTTGCTGGCAAAGTTCAATTTATACAACACGAATTGAACCTGAGTTCAATTTAGGCAGCAGTATAACGCCGTGCTATTTCGAAAAGTTCAATTTCAAAAATAAAATGAGCAAGACCTCGAGATTTATCCCAAGGCGATAACGACGTGCACGCATTTAGAGGTATTCGAGGAAACGAGCGGCGGCAAGCGAAACATCGGCCGTTCGATATATGGCGTTGATCTGCCGATGGGGATGCCCTTCGAGCGGACGCACAGCAACATCGAACTGGCAGCGACGCAAGATGAGCGCGGGAAGAATGCTCACGCCCAGGCCATCCTCGACCATAGCCATAATCGCATAGTCATCCCAAGTCGACAGTTTTGAGCGCACCGCCAGCCCCGCCCGACGGAATAGCGGCGTAATCTCATCATCGGTACCCCGTTCCAGCAGAATAAACTGCTCTCTTGCCAAATCGGTAAGAGAGACGAACTCCGCCGTGGCAAGCAACGAATCTGTCGGCACCACCGCCATCAGCTCATCACACACTAAAGACCGTGATGCCATGCCGTTTTCTCGGGGCTCACGCGGGATAAAGCCCAGGTCGCAGCGCCCCTCCGCCACCCATTGTTCAATCTCTGAGTAATCGCCCATCAGCAACTCATAATCGACGTCCGGGTGATCGGCGCGAAAACGCGCAATGACCGGTGGCAGCACGTGGGTCGCCACACTCGAAAACGTACCAATGCAGATCTTGCCGCGCATGAGCCCACGCATCTCGTCCACGTGTCGCTGCAGGCGGCCAAACTCCTCGCAGAGCGCCTCAACCGCCGGCATGATCTGCCGCCCATCGGCAGAAAGCACCACACCCTCGCGGCTGCGGTCGAGCACCTTAAAACCCCAATCGGTCTCAAGGTCGCCCACCATGCGGCTCACGCCCGACTGCGAATAGCTCAGCCGCTCGGCGGCGCGCGTAAAACTGCCGGCACGCACCGTCTCGAGCAGCACCTGCATCTTTTGAATATTCGTTTCCACGGCACCCCTCCACCTTTACATGAGTTTTTGTCATGTTATCCATGCATTATATTCGCTTTTCTTCTAAAGCCAGTTCACCCATAGTGAACATGCTCGGATATAGAGGGGATGTCAGCACATGAACAACGGATTGTTTACGTACTTAGCAGCATTGCTATTGTTTGGCTCCAACGGCATCATCGCCGCTGCCATCGCGCTGCCGAGCTCCGATATCGTACTGTTGCGCACGTTTTTGGGCGCTCTCACCCTTGCCGCCATCCTCTTCATAACCAAGCGCCATAACCTGCAGGCTCCGTCTCGCCCCCGCGAGGCCGCAGCGCTCATCGTCTCGGGCGCCGCGCTGGGCGCCAGCTGGATTTTCCTGTTCCGCGCCTATCAGACGATCGGCGTTGGTATCTCCTCGCTGTTGTATTACTGTGGCCCCATCATCGTTATGGCCCTCTCCCCGCTCATTTTTGGCGAAAAGCTGACCGGCAGCAAAATCGCCGGCTTTATCGCCGTCGCCTGCGGTGCTTTTCTCATTGCGGCACAAGGTCTAGGCGGCAATATGCCCATTGCGGGTATTGCCTGCGGCATCGTCTCGGCCTTCTGCTACGCATTGATGGTCATCGCTAGCAAGGGTGCGCCACACATCGAAGGCCTCGAGAACTCCACGCTCCAGGTGAGCGCCGCCTTTGTGACCGCGCTGGCCCTCACGCTCATCACGCAGGGCGCTCCCTCATTCCTGTCCGCCGGCGTCGCCGCCAGTATTGATTGGCGCGCCGTCGCTATGCTCGGCGTCGTCAACACCGGCATTGGTTGCCTGCTCTACTTTAGCGCCGTCGCCAAGCTGCCCGTCCAGACCGTCGCCGTCGTCGGCTACCTCGAGCCGCTTTCGGCGGTCGCGTTCTCGGCCGCCCTTTTGGGTGAAGCCATAACACCGGTCCGCCTGATGGGCGCCGCGCTTATCATCGGCGGCGCGATTTTTTGCGAACTCGCCGGCAAACGCGCAAACGCCAAGGCTGGCATCGCCCAGATAGCACGTGCTTAAAAGCCCCTGCTTTGAAATGCTACCTGCGTAGATAAATAATCCCCAGCTGAGGATTATTGTCTAAAATAACCCGATGTGCCAAACTGCTCTTGTATGTATAAAGACGGCATAAAGTTTTTTGTCCTAGACAGATAACCGGATGTCTAAGGGAGTCCTCGTGGCACACAACAAACTGGAGGCAAACCTCCAAGACCAGCGCGGGCAAGGCGGGCACGGAGCCATCCCCCTCTCCGCTGGCATGCTGCTCGTAACGCTCGGCGTCGTCTATGGCGACATCGGCACGAGCCCCATGTACACCATGAAATCAATCGTCGCCAACAACGGCGGCATCGGTACCGTCAGCGAGGACATGATCCTGGGCGCGCTTTCGCTCGTCATCTGGACCATGACGCTCGTGACCACGGTCAAGTACGTGGTAATCGCCATGAAGGCCGACAACCACAACGAAGGCGGCATCTTCGCCCTGTTCAGCCTCGTACGCAAGGTGGCACCATGGCTGATTCTGCCCGCCATGATCGGCGGCGCGGCGCTGCTCGCCGACGGCATCCTCACCCCCGCCGTCACGGTCACCACAGCCATCGAGGGTCTACGCACCATCGAATGGGGCCATGCGCTGCTGGGCGACGGCCAGACCAACGTCATCATCATCACCATCATCATTATCTGCGGCCTATTTGCCATGCAGCGCGCCGGCACCTCGTCAATCGGCAAGCTCTTCGGCCCGCTCATGACGCTGTGGTTCCTGTTCCTGGCAGGCGCTGGCCTGTTCAACATGCTCGGCAACCTGTCCATCTTGCGCGCGCTCAACCCCATCCGCGGCATCATGTTTCTGTTCTCGCCCATCAACCACTCGGGCATTATGGTGCTCGGCTTTGTCTTCCTATCGACAACCGGTGCCGAGGCGCTCTACTCGGACATGGGCCACGTGGGCAAGGCAAACATCTATGCATCCTGGCCATTTGTTAAGGCGGCCCTTATCCTCAACTATCTGGGTCAGGGAGCCTGGCTGCTCGCCAATAACTCCAACCCCCAGATGCTCGCGATGGATATCGTCAACCCGTTCTATATGACGCTCCCCGAGCCCCTACGCCCCTTTGCCATCGTGCTTTCGGCCGTGGCGGCCATCATCGCCTCACAGGCGCTCATCACCGGCTCGTTCTCGCTGGTATCCGAGGCAACGCGCCTCAACCTTATGCCGCACCTGCGCATCCACTACCCCAGCGACACCAAGGGCCAGCTCTATATTCCGCTCGTCAATAACATCATGTGGGTCGGCTGCATCTTCATCGTGCTGCTGTTCCAAAACTCCGAGCGCATGGAGAGTGCCTACGGCCTCGCCATTACCGTGACCATGCTTATGACCACCACGCTTTTGACGAGCTATATCGCCGGCATTCTCAAGCACAAGCTGGGCGCCTGCGTCTTCGCCCTGCTCTTCGGCGCCATTGAGCTGTGCTTTTTCGCCTCGTGCCTCACCATGTTCTTTGACGGCGGCTATGTGATGATCTTCTTGGCCGCACTGCTGTTTGGCCTTATGTATGTGTGGCGCCGCGGCACCGCCATCGAGCGCACGCAGACGATCCTGCTGCCCGTCTCCAAGTACATTGACCAGCTCAATCGCCTGCGCAATGACGAGACCTATCCCGTGCTCGCCGACAATCTGGTATTTCTCACCAACAGCCCCGACCCGCTCACACTCGACCGCGACGTGCTCTATTCCATCCTGGACAAGCACCCCAAGCGCGCCAAGGCATATTGGTTCATCAACGTGCACGTTACCGACGAACCCTATACGCACGAGTATTCCGTCGAGACCTTTGGCACGGACTTTTTGTTCCGCGTGCGCCTGGACCTGGGCTTTAAGGTCAACCAGCGCGTCAACGCCTATCTGCGTCAGATCGTCGGCGACTTGATGGCATCGGGCGAGCTGCCGCCGCAACATCACACCTACTCCATCTACGAGACGCGCGGCAACGTAGGTGACTTCCGCTTTTGCATGCTGCGCAAGATGCTTGCCCCCGAAACGGACATCAACCGCAATGACCACCGCGTGATGGCCATCAAGTACGCCGTCCGCCGCGCCTGCGGAAGCCCGGCACGCTGGTACGGCCTAGAGAACTCGGCCATCATCATTGAGTACGTACCGCTCTTTGCCCGCATGCGCCCGGCCGTCAAACTTGTGCGCACCCAGGTGCCGCTCGAGGTTCAGATCGAAGAGGCCGAGGAAATGGAGGTCGACATCTTCTCGGACGACTTGGTCAACGGCAACGAGGCCGGCAAGAGCATGAACGTCGATCCCACCGAGCTGCTCGAGAGCGTCGCCGATACGCCCGAACAGCAACTCGACGGACTCGAGAGCACCCAGTTCAACGACGCCAACTTCTAACACGCCACCAGCCATTGACGACAACGGCCTCGCATCTCATAAGAGGTGCGAGGCCGTTTTATGTCGCAACGGACCAGTGAGCTACGAACGGCGCGGCTCGGGAACCACGAGCCTATCGGGGCTCGCGCCCTCGGCATCCATCAGGCTCACGTAGCGAATCGACGGATCCCCATACATCGCGTAGTAATAATTGCCCGTGCGCGCGCTAAAGCATCCGGTATAGATAGTCTTCTCGAACTTGCCATCGCCCATCCTGGACGCCCCCTCAATCATCACCACGCCCTCGAGTGAACGGAACATGCGGACGACGTTTTCGGTCTCGCTCTCCTTTTGCGGGTAATTGGCATTGAGGTACGCCGCCTTTACAAAACGGCTCGGCGAATAGCAATCGCCCGGAATACCGCGCATGCCGGCACCCGCGCCATAGGGCTTGAGCTCGGCGCCACGCCATGTCGCCGTCTGCGGAAAATCGCTTGTGGCAGTGATATAGGTGCGCAGGTTTTCCATGTGCCACGGGAAGGTCGGCTGATTGGCAAGGGTGTCGACCGGATCGTCGTATACATGCAGGCCGTCAGCCATCATCTCGACCACGATGCTGCGCTGGCTGTCGCCAATAATCCAATGGAGCAGCGACACGCCCAGCCCCTCTCCGGCAGATTTGGCGACAATCACCGTGTCGCGCAGCGCGGCCTCGACCTCATCGACCGTCGAGAACGTCGCTGCCACCCACAGGGGAAACTCATAGGCCGCGATATTGGTCTTGCCGTCGACAGGGTCCTCGGCATACTCGGCATAACCCGGGAAATTGAGACCCGCCACGGCGAGGCCCGCATCGTTGCCGCAGTCGAAGAACATAGGGTAGTTCTTGTAATCGATGCACATACCGATCACCGCGTGTGCCGCTGTCGTGTCGTCGATAAACGAATACGGAATGTGAAACCCACGCGGCATCACGCGAACCTGTTGGCCGTAGTCAAAGCTCCAGTCGAGGTTGCGGCCCAGATACATGTTGCCGGAATTATCGGTAAATCGAATGCTCGTACACATAGCGCCTCCTAGCTTTACGTTCTTGCTAAGGTTATTGTCACCAAACAAAAAGGCGCTAAACACAAAAGCCCGGACATGACAACAATGTCACGCCCGGACCAAAAACGACGAAGTGCGGTGCTGTGGTCGCCCTAGACAAGCTTGCCAAGACAGTGATCGATCATATGCTGGATCATCTGCGCCTCGAAGCCCACAAAGTCCTGCTTGCGCTCGCGCATCTTGCCGTCGACGATCACGTCATAAGCGACCTTGCACTTGATATAGCGCGTGGACTTGGTGACCTCCTCGTGCGTCAGGCAGCTCTCCTCCATCTTGCTGGCGCCCAGGCCAAACACCAGGCGGGGGTTGTAGAGCGCGTGGGGCTCGCCGGCGTCGTCCAGGTAGACGCAGACCTTCTTGGTAACGCCAATCTGGTTAGCGGCAAGGCAGCCGGCATCGTCGAGCGACTTGATGGTATCGATCAGGTCCTGAGCAACCGACTCGTCCTCGACGGTCGCAACCTCGCAACGCTGGGACAGGATAGCCTCGTCGTGGCAAAGCTCTTTAATCATACGTTCCTCCATAGGGTCGTTGTAACCGCTTAAGTATACGGTACCCACACATTTTCATGCGTAAAATACCGTCCGTCTGCTACAAAGCGCCGAACATCAACATGCGAGGAACAGCAAGGTTGTAAAGACGATATAGTAAGTGAGTTCGTGTCAATCGGCCTAAACTCGGGGCCGAACAAGGAAAGGGTATGCATGGACGAACTTTTTCACGTCAGTGAGCGCAAGTCCACAATCGGGACCGAACTTCGCGCTGGACTGACAACATTCCTGGCGATGGCCTACATCATCGCCGTCAACCCCGCAGTGCTCTCGGGCGCTGGCATCGATGCGGGAGCGCTCGCCTGCGCCACCTGCCTGGGCGCCGGCATCATGACCATCTGCATGGGTATCTTCGCCAACCGCCCGCTCGCCTGTGCGTCGGGTCTGGGCATCAACGCCATGATTGCGGGCATCGCCACCACCATGTGCGGCGGCGACTGGCACGTGGCCATGAGCGTTATCTTCCTCGAGGGCGTCGTCATCTTGCTGCTCGTCCTTTGCGGCCTGCGCGAGGCCATCATGGACGCCATCCCCGTGGTCCTGCGCCACGCCATCTCGGTGGGCCTGGGCCTGTTTATCGCCATGATCGGCCTGTGCGACGCCGGCATCATCACCGCTGGCGCCGGCACGCTCGTCGGCTTGGGTGACATCACCTCCCCCACCTTTATCGTCGGCATCATCTCCATCGTCGTGACGGTTGCCCTGGCTTCCCGCAACGTGCCGGGCTCGCTGCTCATCGGCATCATCGTCGCCGTTATCGCCGGTATCCCGCTGGGCGTCACCCATGCGCCCGAGGGCCTCATCGCACCGCTCGACTTCTCGACCTTTGGCGCCCCGTTTGCCAGCACCGCCGACGGCAACATGGCCATCGTGAAGGTCCTGACCGACCCGATGCTGCTCGTCGTTGCCTTCTCGCTGCTCATGAGCGACTTCTTCGACACCATGGGCACCGCGATGGCCGTCGCCAAGCAGGGCGAGTTCCTGACCGAGGACGGCAATGTCGAGGACATCCGTCCCATCCTGGTCGTCGACTCCGTGGCCGCTGCTGCCGGTGGCTTTATGGGCGTCTCCTCCATCACTACCTTCGTCGAGTCCACCTCTGGCGCTGCCGACGGTGGTCGCACGGGCCTCACCTCCGTCACCACCGGCGTGCTGTTCATTCTCGCCGCGTTCTTCTCCCCCATCGTCACCATCGTTTCCAGTGCCGCCACCTGCGGTGCTCTGGTCTACGTCGGCTACCTCATGATGAGCGAGGCCTCCGAGATCGACTGGTCCGACGTGTCGCAGGGCTTCCCGGCGTTCATGATTGTCGCCGGCGTGCCCTTCACCTACTCCATCTCTGCCGGCATTGGTCTGGGCTTTATCGCCTACGTGGTCGTCGCGCTCTTTAAGGGCGAGGCCTCCAAGATCAAGCCGCTCATGTGGATCGCAGCCCTCGCCTTCCTCGTCTACTTCTTTGTAGCGTAGGCGCAAGATTCGCAATACCAAACAGCAAAGCGCGGAGTCGCATCGAGCGGCTCCGCGCTTTGCTTTTAAAGCCAGGCGCCACACGGACGCGCGATGTATTGCTTCGCAAGTTTTGGACGTTTTGCTCTCCAAACGGCACTACCGCCGGCTACATCCTGCAGATATGCTGGGCGTAATCGCATAGGCCCTATGAGGATGGGAGTAACCATGGCCGCCTTGTTCACGACCCCCAAGCGCAATGACAAAACCTCTGGAGCCCATTTTGTCGAGCCCGACGTGCGCCGTCGCACGCTGCTCGCACACGGCAGCTGGCGCCGCGTGACACGCCGCATCGTTGTAGGCGCCGTATGCGCGCTCACGGTAAGTTCGCTGCTCATGCCGAGCGTCTCGCTCGCGGCCGAGTGGGTGGACGTCGGCGGCACCCAATACAACGCCGGCACCGCGGCGGGCGACGCCGCCGGCACCTGGAGCTGGGACGGCGCCGACGACATGAAGCTCAACGGCTATAACGGCGGCGCGATCGAGGCAGCGGGCAAGCTCAACGTGAGCTACGAGGGCAACAACACCGTCACTAACGACAACGGCCGCGGCATCAAGGTTAAGGATGGCGCGAACGAGAACGCCGAGCTTAATATTCAGGGCGACGCGTCCAGCACGCTCAACGTGACATCTTCTCGTGACGCCATCACTTCCGTCGGCAACATCAACATCGACGGCGCTGGCACTGTCAACGCCACGAGCACCGAGCACGATGCCATCGATGCCGGGGGCGATGTCACCATCAAGGGCTCGGGAAACGTTAACGCCACGGGCGATTCGGATGGCATCAGGGCCGACGGCAACATCACGATCGACAACAGCGGAACCGTCACCGCCAAGGCCACCGAGGATCAGGGTATCGATGCTAACGAGAACCTCATCATAAAGGGCGGCGGCAAGGTAGAGGCAAGCTCTATCAAAGACAATGCGATTTGGGCCGACGGCAACATCGAGATCTCGGGTGGCAGCCAGGTCAAGGCAAGCTCCGAGGAAGACGCCGCCATCGACGGTAAAAACAGCCTCACGGTCACGAACGCTTCCCTCAACGCAAGTGGCGTTGGGTATGGCATCTATGTCTACAAGGGCATCACGCTCGATGGCGCGACCGTGACGGTCCGCGCAAGCTCAGATGGCGGGGAAGCCAGCGCACTCTTCACCGATGAGGACAACATCGTCATCAAGAACGGCTCGACTGTGGATGCGCTCGCAGAAGGCAGGTTCTCGGTTGCAATCTCCACCAGTAATTTCTACTCCGACGAAGCGGGTGGCCATATCTACATCAGCGACTCCGTTGTCAAGGCCATAGCCCGCTATGCCGAGACCGGCGGCGACGGCCCCGACCACTACAGTGGAGACCAAAACGACGAAATCATCCCTGAGTCCGAGGGCCTGAACATCGGCATCTTCGCGCAGACCGAGAAGGGCATCACGCCCGCGACCATCTCGATCGTCCGCAGCAAGGTCACGGCCGAGGGAGACACGGCGGCTATCTTCGCCCTTGCCATGAGCGCGGACGGCAAGGCGATCGGCACCATCGAAATCAAGGACGCCATCATCCAGACGCCTGCAGGCGGCAAAGTCATTGACTATCGCAACAAGGAAGAGCTCAGCGACGGCATCGTCTACGAGGCGGGGCAGACCATTGGCACGGGCGATGCCACGATTGACTCCCCCTATGACGCCGCTGTCGCCAAGAGCACGGTCATCGCGCCTCCCGAAGAGACCAAACCCGGGGAAAAGCCCGGCGAGACCAAGCCGGGTTCCAAGTCTAAGAGCGCGAAGACGACCAAGACCGTTGCAGTTGCAGTCACGGGAGCCAAGATCGCCGGCAAACTCGCAGCGACCGGCGACGCCTCGAGCGCAGCCATCGTGGCAGCCGCCCTTGCGGGAACAGCCGCCATCGCCGCGGGCGCCGTGGTGAGCCGCAAGCGCTCATAGACGCCCTTCATACACGAACCGACACTTTTAAAGCCGCCTAGTCCGCGCACCGTTTAGCAACGCCACCGCCGAGCTCCCCTCCGGCGGTGGCGTTTCCTGTTTGCACTCGTATGGCGCACACGCGAGCGGAGTCGCAACAGGCGGCTCCGCGCTTTGTGATTAATGCCCGACAACGCGTAGGTGCGCAGCTTATTCCTCTTCCGGATTTTGGACATTTTGCCCTCCAAACGGCACTACCGCCGGCTACATCCTGCAGATATGCTGAATCTAGCCGTATAGGCCCTATGAGAACGGGAGCAACCATGGCAGCCTTGTTCACGACCCCCAAACGCAATGACACTACCGCCGGAACCCATGTTGCCGAACCCGACGTTCGCCGTCGCATAGGACTCGCGCACAGCAGCTGGCGCCGCGTGACGCGCCGCATCGTCGTAGGCGCCGTGTGCGCGCTCACGGTGAGCTCGCTGCTCATGCCGAGCGTCTCGCTCGCGGCGGAATGGGTCAAGGTCGGCGAAACCAAATACAACGCCGGCACTGCGGCGGGCGACGAGACCGGCACCTGGTCGTGGGACGGCGCCGACGACTTGAAGCTCAACAACTATAACGGCGGCGAGATCCAGGCCGCAGGCAAGCTCAACGTGAATTACTCGGGAAACAACATCGTCACTGCCGACTGGATCGAAGGCATCAAGGCTTCTCATGGCAAGAATGAGAACGCCGAGCTCAATATCCAAGGCGACGCGGGCAGCACGCTCAGCGTGACATCTACTGAGGACGCTATCCTCTCCACGGGTAATATCAACATCGACGGAGCCGGATCCGTCAACGCCACGAGCGCTGGGTTTGATGCCATCGACGCCGAGGGCGATCTCGCTATCAAAGGTTCGGGCAACGTCAACGCCACGGGCGTATCGGATGGCATCAGGGCAAACGGCAATATCACGATTGACGACAGCGGGGCCGTCACCGCCAGGGCTACCAAGGACAAGGGTATCGGAACCGACAAGAACCTCACCATCAAGGGTGGCGGCACAGTCGAGGCAAGCTCAGCCGATGGTGAGGCCATTTGGAGCGGCGGCAACATCAATATCTCGGACGGCAGCCAGGTCAAGGCGAGCTCCGAGAAAGACGCCGCCGTCGAGGCCAAGGGCAGCCTCGCAGCCACAAACGCCTCCCTCAACGCAAACGGTGTTGAATATGGCGTCTATGCCCACAAGGGCATCACACTCGATCATGCAAACGTGACAGTCCGCGCAAGTAAAGGCAGATACGGTGACGCCATTGCCCTCTTCACCTACCAAGACGATATCGTCGTCAAGAACGGCTCCACCGTGGACGCGTTTGCGGAAGGCGAGGTTTCGGCTGCATTCTCCACCAGAAACGATCGACCCAACGAGGAGGGTGGCCACATCTACATCAGCGACTCCGTTGTCAAGGCCATAGCCCGCTATGTCGAGAACGGCGACGGCCCCATCCCCTACAGCGAAAACCAAGATGGTGAGACGAGCCCCGAGCCCCAAGGCGAGAACATCGGCATCATCGCCCAGACCAGCGAGGGCGTCACACCCGCAGTCATCTCGATCATCCGCAGCAAGGTAACGGCCGAAGGAGATACAGCGGCAATCTTTGCCCGTGCCATGAGCGCTGACGGCAAGACAATCGGCACCATCAAGATTGAGAACGCCGCCATCCAGACGCCCGAAGGCGGCAAGGTCATTGACTATCGCAAGCTCCGTGACGGCATCTACGAGGCAGGCCAAGCCATCGGCACGGGCGACGCTGTGATCGACTCCCCCTATAACGAAGCTGTCGCCAAGAGCATGGTCATCGCACCTCCCGAGGTAGCCAAGCCGGAAGACCCCAAGCCCGACGAGACCAAGCCCGCAGAAAGCAAGCCCGCGGAGTCCAAGCAGAACCCCAAGCCTGAGTGCTCAAAGCCGACCAAGGCCGTTGCGGCTTCAATCACGAAAGCCAAGACTGCCGGCGTGCTCGCGGCAACCGGCGACACCCCGGGTGCGGCCATCGTGGCAACCGTCCTTGCGGGAACAGCCGCTATCGCCGCAGGCACCATGGCGAGCCGCAAGCGCTCTTAGACGCCTCTGCGCACATGGCAGCTCCCGCGAAGGCCCCGAGTCCCAGCACCGTTTAACAACGCCACCGCCGAGCTCCCCTCCGGCGGTGGCGTTTT
>URUC01000045.1 GCA_900550965.1 uncultured Collinsella sp.
ATTGAAGACGCTCGCGAACATATCAGCTACTACGAGGAGCTCATCCAGCCGGACAAGGTCGTTGAGTAAAACGCGTAGTGGGACAAAAATTTCAGTCTATTTTGTCCCACCAACACCGCTGATACAACTTAGCCTCGAGCTTCTTCGAGCATCTGCTTTGCGTGGGCCAAGCTTGCCTCGGACTGATCGCCGCTCAGCATTCGGGCGATCTCTGCGGTACGGGCGTCTCCCGTCACCTCGTCCAGATGCGTCTGGGGAACATCGCCGGGTTCCTTGCTCACCACGTAGTGCTTATCGGCCATAACGGCGACCTGCGCCAGGTGCGTAACGACTATCACCTGATGCGTCGCGGCAAGATCGGCCAGCACACCAGCAAGAGCACGAGCCGTGGAGCCGCCGACACCGGCATCGACCTCGTCAAACACCAGCGTATCGACACCGTCCGCATTACCCAAGACCACCTTGCTCGCCAGCATAACGCGGCTGAGCTCGCCGCCCGACGCAATGCGGCGCAGGGGTCGCGGCGTCAAGCCAGCACCGCTGCGATACAAAAGCTCGTAGCTCGAAGGACCCGCCGGCGTCCACTCGGCGCGCGGAAGATCACGCGACTCCCAAACGAGCTCGGCGCCGCCCATCTCCAAGCGTGCCATCTGACGACCAACCTCGTGGCAGAAGCGCGGGGCCGCCGTATTGCGAGCGCGCTTAAGCGCCTTGGCAGCGGCAAACAACTCGCGCTCGGCAGCACCAAGTGATTCACGCGCCTTTTTGATCTGCTCATCGCCATCATCGACCAGGGAAAGGAGCTCTTGCGAGCGGTCGCGCATGGCAAAGACATCGTCCATGGTGGGACCCCACTGACGCAACAGGCCCTTGAGGTCGGAATACCGCTCACGCATGCGAGCGAGCTCGCGCGGGTCGAAGGCGACGCCATCGCGATAGGCACGAAGCTCGTTCGCGCTATCCTCAAGGGAGATACAGGCATCCGAAAGCGCATCGGCAATGTCGCCCAGTTTGCGATCGACGGTAGCCATACGGGAAAGCTCTGCCACGGCGCTGTTCACGACATCGAGCGCTCCCCCTTCGGCGGCAAGTGATGCATGGGCATCGTTAGCCGTGGCAACCAGTACCTCGGCATGTTCGGAGCGCGGCAGCAGTTCCTCGAGTTCCTCATACTCGCCCGGCTTGGGGTCGACCTCGCCAATGCGCTCGAGGGCAAAGCGCGCCTCCTCGACGCGACTCCCCTGCGCGCGTGAGGCTTCCTCCACACGGCGAAGCTCCTTGGCGGCGACACGCGAAGCCTTAAAACAGGCGCGATACTTCTCGAGCGCCTCAAGCGCTGCGCGCCCAGCCCAGGCATCGACCATGGCAACGTGATGCGCCGGATCGAGGAGGCGCTGGTGCTCGTGCTGACCGCAAAGATCCATCATCACGCCGACGCGCTCCGAAAGCTCACGCACGCTGGCGATGCGGCCGTCAATTTTTACGCGGCTGCGGCCCTCGGCAGAAAGGCTACGCTGTACGGTGAACCCCTCCGTGTCGTGCGGACCGTCGAACAGGCGCGCCTCGACGCTGGCAAGCGCCTCTCCCTCGCGTACCGTCGACGAATCCGCGCGTTCGCCCAAAATAAGCTTGAGCGCCGAGAGCAGCGCGGTCTTGCCGGCGCCGGTCTCGCCGGTCAAAACCGTTAGGCCCGCACTCGGAACCAACGTCGCCTCGCGAATGAGCGCGATATTGGAAACCTGCAGCTCATCGATCATGACGGACTCCGTAGAATACGCGGCTCACCGAGTTATAGAAGCTCTCGGGGCCGTAATCCAGCAGTAGCACATCGCCGGGACCGCGGCGCACCGCCACGCTCTCGACCGTGCCATCGCAGGTAATAAACTGTCCGTCGATGGCAATCGCCGGCACGCTCGGGCGATCATCGGACATAAAGATCTCGACGACATCGCTTGGCGAAGTCAAGAAAGCGCGAGCTTGAATGGTGTGCGGCGCGATGGGCACGCAAACCATGCCCGTATAGTCAGGGCTCACGATGGGGCCACCGGCACTGAGCGCGTAACCCGTAGAGCCAGTCGCCGTCGACACGACGACACCGTCACCGCGCAGGCGATCGATATGATGGCCGGACACCGTGATGTCAAACTCAACCATATCGGACAGGGGACCGCGCGTAAGTGCCATATCGTTGAGGGCAAACGTGCGCACGACATCCTTCGTGCCATCGTCGCGCACGGACACGATATCCGCGGCGATGGTGGCGCGGCGGCTCACGTGCAGCTCACCGGACAGAGCATCGCTCACGACCTGCAGAATGTCGCGCTCCTCGGGGCTCGCAGCAGTTAAAAAGCCCAGGTGACCATAGGAAAGACCAAGGATAGGAATCTCGCGATGGTTGAGGATGCGGGCAGCGCGCAGCAACGTACCGTCGCCGCCGAGCGTAATGACCAGATCTGAGCCATCAATATCAGGCGTGCTTTGAATCTTCGATCGCTGGTCGGCAGCCCATGCGACCTCGTAGCCCTGGCGCGAAAGCCAAAGCTCGAGCATCAGGCCGCTCTCGACCGCCTCTTGCTTGTAGTAATTGGGAACCAGAAAGACCTTCATAGCGTTGCAGCTTTCTCGCTCAAAGCCGATACCTGGGATTGCAGCTCATCGTCGGTGCGTTCACCAGGGGCAAACCTTGTGCCGTACAGGAAAAACTCAACGTTGCCCTTAGCGCCATGGATGGGCGACACGCACACGTCAAGCGGGAACAGGCCCTTGGCGGCAAAAAGCTCAATCGCCGCCACGAGCGTATCGCGGCGGACGGCGGGGTCGGTCACGATACCGCGCTCGCCCACCAGCGCAGCCGGCGCCTCAAACTGGGGCTTTACGAGCGTGCAGAACGAACCCGAAGGCTTCAGGCACGCCAGCACGGCGTCGATGATATTCGCGATGCCGGTAAACGAGACATCACATACAGCCAGGTCGATGGCACCGGCATAGCCAAGCTCAGGCAGCTGCGTCACGTTTGTGCGCTCATGCAGCGTCACGCGATCATCCTGACGCAACGACCAATCGAACTGGGCGCGACCCACGTCCACCGAGACAACGGTCGCAGCTCCGCGCTTGAGCAGGCAATCGGTAAAGCCGCCGGTAGAGCAGCCCACATCCAGACAGCTAAGGCCCGTCGGATTGATGCCAAACGCATCAAGCGCGCCTTCGACCTTAAGACCGCCGCGGCCAACATAGGGAATGCGCCCCTTCACGTGCAGTGGCAGACCCGGAACCACCTTAAGGCCCGGCGAAGTCAAGCGCTCGCCGCCACTCGAGACCAAGCCGGCCATAAGAGTGCGAAGGGCATCCGCGCGATCGGCGCAGATGCCCTGTGAAATCAGTTCCTCATCAAGACGCACGCGTTTCATGAATGCCATCAACCATTCGTATCCGGAGATGCGGCCTAGCTATCCTGGGATTCGTTTGCCGCATCCTCATCGTATTCCTGCTCGAGCTTGTCGGCCTCACGCGGCGTCAGCTCAAACTTATCGACCATGTCGACCGCGCGGGAGCCCAGCTCAATCGCCTCGTCAAACAGATCGAGCGAACGCTCCAAGGAGGTGTCCTTGGAGCGAACGGTAGCGATGATCTGATCCAAACGGTCCGAGATCTCGTCAAAGTTGCGGACAGAACCCTCTGGCATGACTACTCCTCGACGGAGTCGGCCTCGACGGCCTCAGCAGCGTCCGCGTCCTCGGCCAGCACGCCAGCCTCGGCCTGAGCAGCCGCAACCTTTGCGGCAGCCTCAGCAGCCTGGGCCTCCTCGCGAGCGCGATCCTCGGCCAGCAGTTCCTGGTACAGGTCCTCGCCCGGCAACTCCTCGCTGCGCGCGATCTTGCCCAGCACGCCGTTGACGAACGACGCGGACTGGTCGGTGCCATAGGCCTTGGCAAGTTCGACGGCCTCGTTGATCACGATAGCGTCCGAGACCTCTTCGTCGGTGAGGAAGCGCATCTCGTAGACGGCGATACGCAGCAGATTGCGGTCGGCGCCGGGCATGCGCATAAGATCCCAGTTCTTGGCGACAGCGCGCAGGGCACAGTCGATGCGATCGATATGCTCGTAGGCACCGCGGCACAGCTCCAGCGCATAGGGGTCGAGGGGGCCCTTCGAGATCAGGAAATCGCCCTCGAGGACGCGCTCGAGCGGGCTGTCCGTGGCCTCGGCCTGGAACAGCAGCTGCAGCGCCTGACTGCGGGCAAGCGTACGCCCGCGATAAACCTTAAGGCTCAAAGGTTACTCCTTGGGGAAAACGAGGCCGTCGATGCAAACGTCAACGCGCTCGACCTCAACGCCCACCTGGGCATCGATGGCAGCGACCACGGCAGCGCGAACGGCCTCGGCGAGTTTCTTGAACGGATAGCCAAAGAACACCACAACGCGCACGGTGAGTGCGAGCTTGTCGCCGACGACCTCGGTCTCGACCGCCGGCTCGGAAGCCGGGGCCTTGGACGAGAGCATCATGGAGACAAGGTTGGTGGCAAGGTCCTTGACGCCAACGGAGGCGATGCCCTCGACATCGGACACGGCGCGCGAGACGATGGCGGTCAGAACATCGGGCGAAATGCCGATGCCGTCAATCTTGATTTCCTGGGGCATGAGTCCTCCTAGAAGAGTTGGTTGCTAGACGCGGGAGACGAACTTGCCGTCGCGGGTGTCAACCTTGATGACCTCGCCCTCGTTGAGGTACATGGGGACCTGGATGACGGCGCCGGTGTCGATCGTGGCCGGCTTGGTGGAACCCTGGACGGTGTCGCCCTTAAAGCCCGGGTCGGTCTGGACGATGGTGGTCTCGATGAACATCGGCGGGGTCACGCCCATGAGCTCATCGTCGGCGAAGAGCAGCTGGCAGACGTCGTTCTCGCGCAGCCACTTGGAGTTCTCGCCCACCATGTCCTCGGGAACGGGAACCTGCTCATAGGACTCGTTGTCCATGAAGATGTAGTCGGTGCCATCGTTGTAGAGGTACTGGAACTCACGGGTGGTGAGCATGACGCTCTCGAACTTGGTGCCGGCGTTGCAGGTGTTCTCGACGACGCGGCCGCTCTTGATGTCGCGGGTCTTGTAGCGCACAAACGCGCCGCCCTTGCCCGGCTTGACATGCTGGAACTCGACAATGGTGTAGACCTTGTCCTTGATGCGGAGACCGAGGCCGTTCTTGAAGTCGGCGGTAGAAATGGTAGGCATAGCGACCTTTCTTGTTATGGGCAGAACGCACAAGCGTCCAAATTACATACGAGCGAAATTATACACTTGCAGACGGCGCCTGCGGCGAGCGCATAAAAAGAGAACGCGGGGCGTCCGAATCGATCCGGACGCCCCGCCCCAAACTATCTACCGAAGTAGACTAGCAATCGATGACGTGAAGGTCATGCGGTGTCTTGGTGAAGGGCTCGTAGCCGTTCTCGGTGACCACGCCGTAGTCCTCCAGGCGCACGCCGCCCACGCCGGGCAGGTAGACGCCGGGCTCCATGGTAATAACCGAGCCGACCTCGATGATGTTCTTGCTACGGTTGAAGTTGGGCAGCTCGTGGATGTCGATACCGACGCCGTGGCCCAGGCCATGGTTGTAGTAATCGCCATAGCCGGCATCGCCGATGATCTTCTTGGAAAGCTTGAAAATGTCGTTGCCCTCGACGCCCGGATGGATGGCGGCGACGCACTCCTCGTGCATACGGCGCACGAGCGCATAGAGGTCGAGCTGCTCCTGGGTAGGCTCGCCCATCACGACGGTACGCGTCATATCGGAGCGATAGTCGCAGTAGCCCGCGCCGTAATCCATGAGGACAAAGTCGCCCTTCTCGATGACACGGTCGCTCGGAACGGCATGCGGGTTGGCGGTGTTGGGGCCGCTCGCCACGATGGAGCCGAAGGCCAGGCTATCGGCGCCGTTGGCGAACATAAAGTTCTCGAGCTCGTTGCGAACCTGCTTCTCGGTCATACCGGGCTTAATAAAGCCGAGCATATGCTGGAAGGCGGCGTCGGTGATCGACTGCGCATGGCGCATGAGCTCGATCTCCTCGGCGTCCTTGAGGGCGCGCATCTTGCGAATGTCGTCATGCATCAGCGGCAACATGCAGGCGACGGAACGGTCCTCCAGACCGCGCTGAATACCCTGGTAGAAGTTGATCTGCATATCGTCCTCGACAGCGCAGACGCGGCACTTGTTGGCCGCGATCTTGCCGGCGACCCAACCGGGGATGGTGCCCTCATCCATATCGTAGACCCAGGGGCTGCCGGCGGGCGTGTTCTCCTCAAAGCTGTTGAGGTAGCGCGAGTCGGTGTGGAACAGGCACTGGTCGGCCGTAATAAACGCAGCGTGCGGGAACTCGAAGGTGTAGTCGAAAACGCCCTTCACGCCCGTAAGCCAACGAAGGTTGGCCTCGTCGCGCACCACGATAGCGTCGTAGCCACGCTCGGCCATAAGGGCACGGACACGCTCGATACGACCGGCAGGACCGGCAGCAAACTCAGACATGCAGATTCCTTTCTTGTTGTCTCTATATAGACGGGACGGGTCTCAACCGAACGACGGAATCGCATGCGATCCGCAACCGATTGAAAACCCGCCCCTCAACATGATACGAAAGACGATGGATGTCAATAAATCTTAGAGAAGTTCTTTGCGAGAAGCCAAGTAGGCGTGAGCATGGCGCTCAAGAACCTCGTCCTCAACGCTCGTTAGACGAATGGCGCCGAGTGCCGCGGGCAGCGGCAACATGCTGCGGTTCGAGCGGACAAACTGCTGCCTGCGGAACTCCTCGATATATGCGGCGGGCTCCAGATCGAAGGCAAGCTCCTCGATACCAAAGTCCTCCAGGCAGTCATCGACCTCAAAGACGTAATCGATATCAAAGTCGCAGGCATCATGTGCAAGGCGCGCCTCAAAGCGCATGCCCTCGGACAACAGCTGGTAGGCAGGGACCTGCGAAGCGGCATCGCCCAAGCAGGCGCGCAGGGTGCGTTCCCCCATCTTGCCAAAATCGAGCGCATGGCGAGCGCTCGGGTTCGTGGCCATCAGTACGTCCTTGCGGGCAGTCTGAGACCATTGGACGGCATTGACGAGCGCGACCTCCTCACCAGCAAGAAGCGCGGGGACAGTCTCGGTAAACTGATTCCAGCGCGACTTGCTGCTCGAAAGCATGGTGCCAACAAGTACCGCATAGCCGAGCTTGAGGTCCTCGGGGTCCGCTTCGCGAACAAGGTCGAGGTCACACACGACCAAGCCCGGTTCGGGACGGAACGCGATAGCGGGAAGCGCATTGGCCGACGAGGCGACGAGCGGCTTCATGGTCGTCGCGACCGTGAGCATGGCGTCGAAGGTCGTCGGCAATAGCGCGCACTCAGTTCGGCCGCACCACTGGTTGGCGCACCAGCTAACAACCGAGCAGGTTGCGGCATCGCCAACGGCGACAACCAGATCGTCGCAGGTAACGCCGTTGACAGACAGGGCGCCAAAGATAGCATCGGCATCGGCCAGCGTAGCACCGGCAGGCGAAACATCGAGGACGAGCAGCGACACGGCAAAACCGGCGTCGACCAGCGCATGCTCGACGACCTCGCCAAAACGCTCAGATGCGGCGTCGTTCCAAACCACCATCGCGCGCTTAGGCTTGCCCACAGCCGAGGCAAACATGCGCGGCAGCTCATCGAACGCGCCCAATCCGACACGGACATCGACGCTGCGGTTTTGGAAATTGATCAGTTGACGGCGAATCATAGCAGTCCACGCTCCAAAAGCATCTCGGCACAAAGGTAGGAAACGTCCTCGAAGGACTTGTTACGAATATCAAGGGTAATATCGGCGGCCTGGCGATACAGCGGACGGCGATGCTCAAACAGGCGCGCGGCATGCTCGGGCGAGCGGAAATCGGGGCGGGTATCGCACCGACGAATCTGGCGCAACGAGTCCTCGAAGTCGCCCTCGAGGTACACGCACGTACCCATTTCGTGCATCAGTTTAATATTCACCGGCGTCTCAACGATGCCGCCCCCGCACGAAACCAAAAGGCTGCGCTCACTTTGGAGCGAACGGAGCGCCGAGGTCTCGAGCTCACGAAAACGACCCTCACCCTCGGTCTCAAAAATCTCGGTTACCGACTTGCCGCAACGGCGCACGACCAGGCGGTCGGTATCGATAAAACGCCGCTTGAACATGGTGCCGACGTTACGCGCGAGCGTCGATTTACCCGCGCCCAAAAAGCCGATAAAGAAGATATGGTCGCAGCCGTGTTTGGTGTGCTGGGACATAGCGAGACCTATTCCTCGCAGGGAAGGTCGCGCAGGGCCCGGCGCTCAAAGATACGGAAGATCTGCGTATACCACAAGTCCTGGGTTGCCTGCGGCTTGACCAGAATAGTGTCAACGCCGGCGAAGTTGCCGCTCCACACGTCCGTGTAGAGCTGATCACCGATCAGCACCGCCTCGTCGGCCGTGGCGCCGAGGCGCTTAAGACCCGCCTTGAGGGCAAACGGCGCCGGCTTCATGGCGTGGCTGATGGCCTCGAGTCCCAGCTCGCGCGCCGACGCCATGACCTGGTCGCGATGCCAGTTGTTGGACACCATGCACAGCTTAAAGCCTTTGGCACGGGCGGCATCGAGCCAAGCGGAAACCGCGGCGGGAACCTGCTCGGTATCGCGCGGCACCAGGGTGTTATCGCGATCGAGCAGAATGGCGCGTTTGCCGTCGGCCCAAAGGGTATCAAGGTCGATGCGATCGACCGAGGCAACGTATCGTTTGGGGCTAAAAATCCTCATGCTAATTCCAAGACTGTTGATGCTCTTCGTAGGTTTGCGAGAAATACTCCTCGTCCTGTGTAATGTAGAAATAAAGGTCATCGGAGTCGGTCGGCTCAAGGGTAGCCTTGAGCGCCTCGAGCGACGGAGAGCAGATGGGCGTGGGCGGCAGGCCCTCGTGCTTATAGGTGTTATACGGGCTATCGCTCTGCAGGTCGTCGGCGGTAACCTCGCCGCCGGTGACATACATCATGGTCGCATCGCTATTGAGATAACGCAGACCGTCGAGCTTCCCGGCAAGGCGGTTGTAGAAGACCGAGGCCACGTGCGCACGTTGATCGGCGTTGAGGCCCTCGCGCTCAACGATAGAGGCCAAGTTGACGATGTCGTAGTCGGACATCTCCACACCGTAGCGCTCCTTGATCTTGGCTTCGCAGCTCGCAAAGTCAAGCGACTTGTACTCAGTCTTAAACTGATCGAGCATGGCGCGAATCACGTCATCGGCCGTCGGCGAATCACCCAACGAATAGGTCTTGGGGAACAAGAAACCCTCGAGCGAGTCGTTGGCGGCGCCCTTAAGGAAGCTATAGTCATCCACGTAATTGGAGGCCTTAGCCTGGTTGAGGAAGTCTTCCTTAGAGATGCTGTCGTAGGCCTGGGCCACACGGTCGGCGACTTGATCGACCGTCAGGCCCTCAGGGATAGTCAGCGCATTGGAGCCCGCGTTAGGACCTTCCATGAGCTGCTGAACAACCTTGGTCGCATCCATGAGCGTGGTGAACGAGTAGGTACCAGGCTTGAGCGACATATCGGCGTTGAGCTTTTTCACCGCCGCGTAGTAATCCTTGGGATTTTCGACGATATGGTTCTCGGAGAGAATCGAGGCGATCGCATCACCCGAAGCACCGTCGGGAATGGTCACCGTAACCTGCTGACCAGCCGTGACCTTCGTATCCTCACCGGCAAAGAAGCCCTTGACGGCAGGCACGACAAAGAAAGCGATAGTAGCAAGCGCGATAACGGCCACCACAACGCCGATGATCATAGGAACCGGAGAACTCTTCTTTAGAGCACCGCGACGAGCATGCGTGTTGTAGCTCGAGCGGGCCGCCGGAGCAACGCCATGCGAACCGCGAGCGTGATGCGAATGCGATTGGGGGGCCTGCGTTCGCTGAGTAGGTGCCTGATGCTTAAAGCGAGCACCGCCTGCAGGCTGAGCCGAACGAGCAGCGGGCTGCTGAGCCGCGTGAGAAACCGGATACTGAACCGAACGAGCAGAAGACTGCTGACCCGTCCGTTGAACAGGTTGGGCCGAACGAGAGGAGAACTGCACCGGGCGCGCGGCAGATTGAGCTGCGCGCTGGGTCGGCTGTGCCGGACGCTGGCCAGGCTGGGCAGGGCGCGACGACGGCTGACGTGTACGATTCGGCTGGCGCGGATCGGGAGCGCTAGGCATGCGAAACCTCCTCGTTTTTACGATCAAGCCACGTCTGCAAAAACAGGCTGGCGGCAATCATGTCAATCTTGCCCCTCATCTGCTTTTCGTTGAGGCCCTGCTCGCGCAGGATACGCTTGGCCTCTTGCGAGGACAGGCGCTCGTCCTCAAACTCCAACGGAAGATCGAGCTCGTCGGCAATCTTTTGCGCAACAGCGGCAACACGCTCGGCCTGGGGACCGGGCTCACCGGCCATGGTCAGGGGACGCCCACTTACCAGGATATCGGGCTCATAGTCCTCGACCAGGTAGCGGAACGTCTTGGCCATACCGGTGACCTCTGCAGCCGGGAGCACCTTGACAGGCATCGCCATCTTGCCATCACGGCTCGAGACGGCGATGCCGATCCTGGTCTCCCCTATGTCCAGCGCAAGCGCGACCACAGCGACTACCTAGATTCTTAGGCGCCGAGCGCGGTCTTAGCGGCCGCAAGGGCATCGGCGATGCCGGCGGCATTCTTGCCACCGGCCTGGGCCATGTTGGGACGGCCGCCACCGCGACCGTCGACCAGGCCCGCGATCTGCTTGATCACGTTACCGGCGTGGAAACCGGCCTTGACGGCGTCATCGGAGCCGGCGGCGAGCAGGGCCGGGGTGCCCTTCTCGGTCACGCTGGCGACGACGCAGGCGACAGGACCGGCGACCTTCTGGTGCACGGTATCCCAGACGTTGCGCAGGTCGGCAGCCTCAAGGCCCTGGAGCTCAGCGACGACGAGCTTGTAGCCGTTCAGCTCGACAGCGCCCTCGATGGCGCTGGAGATAGCGTCGGAGGAGCCACCGGTCAGCGCCTTCTTGAGCTTGTTGGAAGTCTCGCGCAGCTCGGCCTGCAGGTTCTCCACGCGGGCGGGAACCTCATCCACGCGGCACTTGAGCGCAGCAGCGGCGGCGTCGACGAGCGCCAGACGGTCGGCCATGTAGTCGAGAGCACCCTTAGAGGTCACGGCCTCAATACGGCGGACGTTGGAGCCCGTAGAGGACTCGGAAATGATCTTGAACAGGCCGATCTCGGCGGTGTTGGCAGCGTGCGTGCCACCGCAGAGTTCGCGGGAGAACGGCTGGTCCTCGGCGCCCACGGAGACAACGCGGACGACGTCGCCATACTTCTCACCAAACAGGGCGACAGCACCGGCGGACTTGGCCTCGTCAATGCCCATGACGCGGGTCAAGACCGGCTTGGAGGCGAAGATCTGCTGGTTGACCAGGTCCTCGACAGCCTTGAGCTGCTCGGAGGACAGGGCCTCGAAGTGCGTGAAGTCAAAGCGCAGGTGCTCAGGCGTCACCAGCGAGCCGGCCTGGGAGACATGCTCGCCCAGGACCTGCTTAAGCGCGGCGTCGAGCAGGTGCGCGGCGGTGTGGTTGCGGCGCAGGAAGCCACGGCGCTCGGCGTCAAGCGTGGCGGTCACAGCGGCACCGACAGTCAGCGTGCCATCGACAACGTGCGCGACGTGGGCATACAGACCGTTGTGGTTCTTGGTGTCGGCAACGGTCAGAACAACGCCCTCGGCGGAAAGCTTGCCGGCATCGCCCTGCTGGCCACCCATCTCGGCATAGAACGGGGTGCGGTCGAGAACGACCTCGACGTCCTCGCCGGCGGCAGCGGACTCGACGGACTCGCCGTTGCGCACGATGGCAACAACCTTGGCGCCTACGATCACATCGTTGTCATAGCCGTCGAACTCAGTCGCGGCGACCTTGTCGGAAAGTTCGACCCACACGTCGTTGAAGCTGCCCCAGGCGTCGCCCTTGGCATTGGCGCGGGCGCGGGCCTTCTGGTCCTCCATGCAGGCGGTGAAGCCGTCCATGTCGACGTCGTAGCCAGCGGTGCCGGCGATCTCGACGGTCAGGTCGATGGGGAAACCAAAGGTGTCGTGCAGCTTAAAGGCAACATCGCCCGGAAGCACAGCGCCCTCGGCAAGCGCTGCCAGGGCCTCATCCAGGTAGACGCGACCGTTGTCGAGCGTCGTGGAGAAGCGCTCCTCCTCGGAGGCGACGATACCCTTGACGAGCGCGACGTTCTTGAGCAGCTCGGGATAGGCCTCGCCCATCTGAGCGTTGACCTCGTCGATAAACTTGGTCAGGAAGGCGCCCTCGATACCCAGCAGGCGACCGTGGAACACGGCACGGCGGAGCAGGCGTCGAAGGACGTACTCGCGACCCTCGTTACCGGGCAGGATGCCGTCCGAGATCATAAAGTCGACGGCACGAGAGTGATCCGCGATGATACGCAGCGAGCGGCTGGCACCGGAGTAATCGTCGGCGTCATAGGTCTTGCCGCTGATCTCCTCGCCCAGCTTGATGAGGTGCTGCATCAGATCGCCGTCGTAATTGGCGGTCTTGTGCTGCATGATGGCGGCCATGCGCTCTAGGCCCATGCCCGTATCGAGGTTGCGGTGCGGCAGCTCTGGCATGGAGCCGTCCTCCTGGCGGTCGTACTGGGTAAAGACGAGATTCCAGAACTCCAGGAAGCGGTCGCAGTCGCAGCCGGGCTTGCAGTCGGGGCTGCCGCAGCCAACCTCCTCGCCCATGTCAAAGTAAATCTCAGAGCACGGACCGCAGGGGCCGGTGGGGCCAGCGGCCCAGAAGTTGTCGTCCTCGCCCAGGCGGGAGATATGATCCTCGGCAACGCCCAGGGAGCGCCACACATCGTGGGTCTCGTCGTCCTCGGTAAAGACAGTAAAGTACAGGCGGTCGAGAGGCAGCTTGAACTCCTTGGTAATGAGCTCAAAGGCCCAAGCGCAGGCCTGCTGCTTGGAGACGCCACCAAAGGAGAAGTCGCCGAGCATCTCAAAGAAGGACAGGTGACGGCCGTCCTCGCCGATGCAATCGATGTCGTTGGTGCGGACGCACTTCTGGCAAGAGATTGCGCCGATCTCCTTCATGGTCTTCTTGCCCTGGTAATACTCCTTAAACTGGTTCATGCCGGCGTTGGCAAGCAGCAGCGAAGGATCGTCGGGGACGAGGGACGAAGAAGGATAGAGCTTAAGACCGCGCTCCTCAAAGAAGTTGAGGAACTTAGAGCGAATCTCAGCCGTAGTCATTGACGGGTAGTCAGCACTCATAGAGGGAATCTCCTCGGTTTCACATCGAAACAGTTCAAACGTAACGATATTACCATCCCACCGCGCCTGTGCAAAAAAGAGGGCCGCCAAACAGCGACCCTCCAGCGAAAGTGCACGTTATTTAGTACTGTGCGATCCTTTGAAAAAGGGCTGCTGTAAAATTACATATAAGAGTCACCCGGAAGGAGAGATCGATGAAAAGCAAACGATTTTTCCTCAATGCACTTCTGTTAGCGACACTTTTAACGCTTTTGGCTTTCACCTGCTGGTACGCAAACCAACCAGCATTTGGCTACGTGTTGTATGCAGTAATGTCCGGCGATAAGGCTTATTACACTCTACGCGCAATTGACATTCTCTTTTTCTATGTTGCCGGCCCCTTATCAATCGCTTTGCTCGCGTTTCTTGTCATTTTCAACTTCAAGAAACGTTAATAGGACCTATTTAGAATCCGAGTCGTCCATGGAGCCGTCGATGCCGGTTTTTGTATCGTCGTCCGTGTTGGAGTCATCGTCCTTGGCAAAGGGGTTCTTGAAGAAGCCCGTGGCATCGGGCTGCAGACCAGAGATCTTAATCCAGGGATTATCGAGCTCGGGCTTGGGCATGGCCTTGGCCTCGGGCGCAGTCTCGTTGCCGATGAGTTCGGACTCGTAGATGAAGGTGTCGTCGCCGAGCGCGTCGTAGGCGGCGACCGGGTTGCCATCGGCATCGCGGTACGGCGTGCCCTTAAACACGGCGCCGTCATAGGCCACAAGCTGTCGGCCGGTCTCATTCTCGAAGTAGTACACGAAGATACCCTTGAGGGCCGCACACAGCGGGATGGCAATAATCATGCCGATGGGGCCCATGAGTGCCGAGCCAATAACGAGCGCCGTGAGGCTCATGATGGGAAGCACCTGCACCGAGCTCTGCATGACCTTAGGCGAAATCACATTATCAGTGACGTTTTGCGCGACCATCGTCACGATGAGCGTCCACAACGCCAACATGGGGCTGAACATGAAACCGAGCACTGTGGCGATTGCCGCGCTCACCCAGGGGCCGACGACCGGAACCAAATGCATGATGCCGGTAAAGATAGCCATGAGCGCCGCATACGGATGGCCGATAATCATAAAACCAATAAAGGCGAGGAAACCACCGCAGATGGACGTCACGACCATACCGCGCATGTAGCCGCCGACAGAGCGAGAAAGGATGGCGACCATAAAGCGGTACGAAGTCTCCTTCTCCTGACCGATGATGGTGCAAATCTCGTGGTGCATGCGAGGATAATCGCAGGCCATCCAGTAGGCAAGCACCAGACCAAGGAAGATCACGAACAACTGCGAGGCCGTATTGGTGATGAGCGGGAACACACCGCGGCCAAGCTCGGCAGCGATCTGAGACACATACTTCGATGCCACGGTAACCAGCGACGAAAGATTATCGTCCAAATACTCCATGAGCGGCGTGTTGTTGAGCGTCTTGACATGCGAGACCATCTCGTTGAGGTCGCCACCCGCAACACGAAGCTGCTCGGGCAGGCGGCTCAGGACTTCCATGATCTGACCAAAAAGAATCGGCGACAAGATGCAAACAACACCGACGAGCACGGCAACAACAACAATAAGCGCTATAAGCGAACCGATGCCGCGATTCACGCCATGATGCTCGAGCCAGTTGGTGATCGGGGACATCACAAAAGCAATGATGGAACCGACTGCCAAAAACTCGATGACCGGTGCCAGGATGCCCATAAGGTTAAAGATGACGGCAGCGATGACAATGCAGCCGACGACGCCCCAAATGCGCAGCGTCAGAATACGGGTATCGCGAAGCGTGCGGTCGATTTGTTGGGGGTGCTCACTCATGAACGAACCATCACTCCGTCGGGGTCGATCTTATCTTGAATCTTCTTAAGCGTGCGGCGCAGCAGACGCGAAACCTGCACCTGCGAGATGCCCAGCTTCTTGGCAATCTCGATCTGGGTCATGCCCTTCACAAAACGCAGCTCGATAACCTCGCGCTCGCGCGGCGAGAAATCGCGGATGGCTTCCTCGATTACCAGACGGTCATCGGTAAAGTCGAGCTCGTTGTCATCGTCGGCGTAACGATCGAGAATCGAAGGCGCATCATCGGAATCGGACGCACCGGGGGCCTCGATGGGCACCGAGGTGTAGGCCGAGGACGATTCCATGGCTTCGAGCACCTCGTCGACGGTTACGCCAAGATAATCGGCGATTTCCTCAACCTTGGGCGAACGCTGAAGCTCGTTGGTGAGCTTGTCGGTGGCCTGGTTAACCTTGGCAGAGAGCTCCTGCAGACGACGCGGCACGCGCACACTCCAGCCCTTGTCGCGGAAGTGGCGCTTAATCTCGCCCAAGATGGTGGGCGTGGCAAACGTCGTGAACTCGAGTCCGCGCTCGGGATCAAAGCGATCGATAGCCTTGAGCAAGCCCAAGTACCCGACCTGCAAAAGGTCATCGAGCGGCTCGCCGCGGTTCTTGAATTTGTTGGCAAGAAACCTTACCAGGTTCATATGGGACATGACGAGCTGCTCGCGAGCATCCGGATCACCGGTCTCCTTATAACGACGAAACAGCTC
>URUC01000046.1 GCA_900550965.1 uncultured Collinsella sp.
TAAATGAGCTGAGCATCGCCGACCATTCAGACATCCTGCGCCTGTAAATCACAATTTGTCGAAATTTTTTCCAAGAAAGAGTTTCCGCTGATTCCCCTCTCGCAAGCATGCACGAAAATTACTGATGGCACCCATAAAACGCCCCAATATCAAGAAGCTGGAATTGCATTCATTTCTGCGAAGAATGTCACATCAGATGGCAAGCTAGATTTCAGCGACATCAAGCATATAAGCACGGATGAATATGAGTCCATTCAAAACCGTTGTGAAACCCAAATCGGCGATGTGCTTCTTACAAAAAGTGGATCACTTGGTATGCCGGCTATTGTCGATGTCGATTTTCCAATCGGTCTATTCGAAAGTCTCGCTGTCCTCAAATACCGTCGCGACATTCTTGATGGAGTATTCCTACGAGAACAACTAAAAAGCGCAAGAGTGCAGGACCAATTTACAGGCGGCGTTAAGGGGATTGCTGTAAAACACCTCCATCTAAACGTAATTGGAAGGACGAGCATTATAGTTCCCCCGCTCGAACTCCAGGAGGAGTTCACCGACTTCGTGCTTCAGGTCGACAAATCGAAATTTGCCGTACAAAAGGCCCTCGATGAGCTAAACGCCACGACGAAGAAAATCTTGAACCAGGAGTTAGGACTCGGAGATGTTTAACGAGGACAACACCATCGAGCAAATGAGCGTCGAGGCGCTTGCCAGCCTTGGCTGGAGATACGTTGCTGCCGAAGACCTCCCGCGCCGCCATGCCGACGTCATGGTCGAGCCCATGGTCAAGGACGCCCTCATCAGGCTTAACCCGGAGATCGCAGAAGACCCCGATCGCGCCGACGAGATCATCTACCGACTCAGGGCCCTCATTCAGTCCACAAGTCCGCAGAACCTGGTCTCCACCAACGAGCGGTTCAAAAAGCTCGTCATCGAGGAGAACTCATTCCCCTACGGCAAAGACGGCCGCATGGTCCCCATCCGCTTCTTTGGCACGGCGGCGGACGGCGATCTTGACAAAAACGAGTACATCGTCACCAACCAGTGGGTCTACCCCCAGGAGCAGGGCGGCAAGCGCCTCGACCTCGTCCTTCTTGTCAATGGATTTCCGCTCGTCATCGGCGAGTTCAAGACGCCGGTGCGCGATTCGATAACCTGGCTCGACGGCGCTGGCGACATCGCTAAATATGAGAAGAGCATCCCGCAGATGTTCGTCTGTAGCGCCATCAACTTCGCCAGCGAAGGAAAATGCTATCGCTACGGGTCGGTGAACATGCCTCCCGAGATGTGGGGACCCTGGCATGAGGGCGACAAGAAGAGCGAGGGCACACTTGCCGACGTCAAGAGAAGCATGGCGTCCATGCTAACCCCCACGAACGTCATGGACATCTTCCAGTTCTTCACGCTCTTCGCCACCGACAAGAAGCATCGACGCATCAAGCTGATCTGTCGTTACCAACAGTTCGAGGGCGCGAACCTCATCGTGGACCGCGTCCGCGCAGGATACCCGAAGCGTGGCCTCATTTGGCATTTCCAGGGCTCAGGAAAGTCACTGCTCATGGTATTCGCTGCCCAGAAGCTGCGCATGGTCCCCGAACTCAAGAACCCGACCGTCGTCATCGTGGATGACCGAATCGACCTCGAGACCCAGATCACGGGGACCTTCAACGCATCCGACATCCCCAACCTCGCAAGCGCCGGCAGCAAGGAGGAGCTTGAGTCCTTCTTCAAGCAGGACATGAGAAAGATCCTCATCACCACCATCTTCAAATTCAGCGAGGTTGCGGGGACGCTCAACGAGCGCGAGAACATCATCCTCATGGTCGACGAGGCGCACCGCACCCAAGAGGGCGACCTCGGCGAGAAGATGCGACTCGCCTTGCCAAACGCCTTCTTCTTCGGCTTGACCGGCACGCCCATCAACCGAACCGACAAGAACACGTTCCACACCTTCGGTGCCAAAGAGGACAAGTCCGGCTACATGAGCCGCTATTCCTTCGCCGACTCCATCCGCGACCACGCCACATTGCCGCTCCATTTTGAAACCGTTCCCGTCGAGCTCCACGTCAACCAAGAGGTCGTGAACGCCGCCTTTGACGAAATGACCCGAGACCTCAGCAAAGAGGACAAGGCGGAACTCACCAGGCGCGTCAAGATCGAGTCCGTCATGAAGGCCCCCGACCGCATCCACAAGGTATGCGAGCACATCGCCAGGCACTTCAAGTCAAAGGTTGAGCCCGACGGCTTCAAGGCGCAGGTAGTCTGCTACGACCGAGAGTGCTGCCTGCTGTATAAGGAGGAGCTCGACAAGCTCTTGGGCACTGACGCAGTCACCATCGTCATGGACACGAACAACGACAAGGAAGACCGCTACAAGGCATACCGTCGAGATCGCGATGCCGAGGAAAAGCTCCTTGACCGTTTCCGCGACCCGGACGATCCGCTCAAGATTCTCATCGTCACTGCAAAGCTGCTCACGGGGTTCGATGCGCCCATCCTGCAAACTCAGTACCTTGACAAGCCCTTGCGCGACCACACGCTGTTGCAGGCAATCTGTCGAACCAACCGCGTCTACAACGACAAGAAGACATTCGGTCTCATTGTCGACTATATCGGCCTCTTCGACAACGTCGCCAAGTCTCTGCACTTCGACGAGGCCGAGGTGCAGAAGGTTATAACCAACATCGACGAGGTAAAGGCCGAACTGCCCAGACTCATGCATTACTGCCTCGAGTACTTCTCAACGGTCAAAGATCGCCGCAGTGCAGATTGGGAATCCCTTCTCGAAGCCCAGCAATGTCTGCCAACGACAAAGGTGAAGGACCAGTTCGGGGCCGACTTCTCGGTCTTGAACAGAGCGTGGGAAGCGCTTTCGCCCGACCCATGTCTCAATCCCTACAAGCCCGATTTCATCTGGCTCTCGCAGGTCTACGATTCCGTGAGACCGGTAGACAATCGCGGGAAGCTCATCTGGGCAGCGCTCGGGCCCAAGACAATCGAGCTCGTGCACGAGAACATCACCGTCGAGAGAGTCCGAGACGATGACGACATCCTTGAACTCGACGAGGACATGATCGAGCACTTCATCAACGACAAGAGCAATACCGAGAAGATCACGCGTAGGCTGGAGATAGATCTCGTCGCCCGAATCCGCAGGCACGATAAGAATGGCAAGTTCCAGAAGCTCGGCGAGCGCCTGGAGGACCTGAGGGAACGTCACGAGCAAGGTCTCATCAACAGCGTCGAGTTCCTCAAGATGCTCATCGACCTCGCCAAAGAAGCACGAGCCGCCGAAAAGGAAGTCGTGCCCGAGGAAGAGGAGGACAAGGGAAAGGCTGCTCTCACTGAGCTCTTCAATGGTGTAAAGAATGGGGACACGCCAATCATCGTCGAAAACATCGTCGGCGACATCGACGAAATCGTTAAGATCACCCGATTCGACGGTTGGCAGGCAACCACAGCAGGCGTCAAAGAAGTCAAGAAGCAGCTACGCGCCATTCTTTGGATGCGCTACAAGCTCAAAGACCAGGCTCTTTTTGATAAGGCGTATTCGTATATTGAACTCTACTATTAGGCAACAGAAGACAGGTCTCTAGGGACGCTCCGCATCAACCATTTCATCGGATGCGGAGCGTCCCAATTTGAACGAGCGACGTCTTGCGACGGGTGAACACTGCAACCCCAATGGCCCGCTAACCCTTTCATAATCTGGTGGTTAAGTCTTCACTAGAAGCCATCCACACTTTGTAGTTAATTGATTCCTTCTTCGCAGGCGAAAACGACAATGATGTCCGCCCCCTACCTTCCCTCCGCCTTCAGCTTTAGCAGCAGGTCGCCCAGCTCGGGGCACCTGCTGGAAAGGCGCGTCTGGGCTCGCTCGCCCATCCCCCACCGCTGGCGGATCTCCTGGGCGTGCGGGCTCACACGGTAGTCCCCGTCCATCATCTGCTTGAGCAGCTTGGCGGTTACGCGCGCATCGGCAAGGGCGCTGTGGGCGTGGCCCGTCGACTCGTCAAAATCGATGCCAAACCACGCTGCCGCGTCACTCAAAGAGACGCGCCCGTGGCTGCCCACGTCCATGATCGAGGTGTAAAACGCCTGCAGGTCGGCCCAGTCCGCAGGAAATGCGGAAAGATCGATGTGCTTTGCCTGGCACTCGGTCAAAAGCTGTCGACGGTCCGCCCCGCTCCAACAGACCACCTGGGCGGAGTAGCGACCGATCCAATCGCTGAGCCTTTTGATCACCATGTAGAGCGGATCGGCCATCGCAGTGTCCACGGCCGATATCCCCGTAAGCTCGCGAACGGGGAACGCAACGCCTTCGGCATATTCCGTCTGCACAAACTGCGAGAACTCGCCCATCACGTTGCCGCGGTTATCGAGCTTAACCGCGCCGACCTCGATAATCTCGTTGCGCAACCCGCGGCGCTGGCGCTGCCTTGACACCGGCGCAAACTCGAAGTCGAGCACAATCTGACGCGCAAAGTTCGTCGTATCGATAGCCGAGATACACGGCGTCTTTTTGTCTGGCACGGTGAGGGCCTTTCTCCGTCAACTGCCGCCTGTTTCACAGGCAGCTACATTGCCGTAAGGATAAGTGTCCGTGCGGACATGAAATCGCACAGTGCAGCTTTCCGACATCCTTGCGTAAGGCTGCGCTTTGAAATGGTCACGTCGTTGTTATTATCGAACATATATTCGTATTTATGGCTGCAGTTTGATAGACTGGTTATTGTTGACGGCAGTTCCATGTGCCGGGCAGCGCCCTCCATGCGACGGGAGGTGATGCCCATGACCGATCTGACTGATTTCGTGAAGCTCCTGACCGCTTTGGTCTCGCTCCTCACGGCGCTTATCGGACTTACCGAGGCACTCAAGCAGCGTACGAAGCATAAAAAGAGGGGTCGACGCCGCTAAGGCGATGACCCCTTAATCCAAGCAACGGCGCTGCCCAGCTCTTCACTACTTGGGCTGCCGTCGACCTTATTTTACCCACGGGCGCCGGGTTTACCAAATGGATTTTCGGTAAAGGAAGCACGGCACGCCCGCAAAACCGCTACGCCCCAAGTGCCGCCATGGGGATCACCGCCACGCCGTCGTCGCGTGTGTAGGCAATGCTCCCCTTTCCAACCACGACCGCCAAAAACGCCGGCGCGGCATTCTGGGCGGCAGGATTGGAGAGCACTTTCCTCTCCAGCGCCTTGAGATTTCTCGCTCCATCGTCTGCTTTCGCATCACTCAGCTTGACCTCGATAGCTCCCCAGCGCCCGTCGTGCTCAACGATCAGATCGACCTCAAGGCCCTTCTCATCTCGGAAATAATGGACACTGTTGTCGACACCGCCGTAGGTGGAAAGGAACACGCCCACGTCGCGCAGAACGAGGTCCTCAAAGAGCATCCCCAGCGTTTGCATATCGCCAAGCAGCCGCTCAGGGGTAGCCCCCAGCAACGCCGCCGCAAATGACGGGTCGCAGAAGTAGCGCTTGGGGCGCACGCGAACGCGAGCCTTCGAGCGCATGGGCGGCTCCCATCCGCACAGGTCCTCGGTCAGCTTGAGCCTGTTGAAGAGATCCAGGTGCGCAGCGATGGTCCTCTCGTCGGGGCCCGCCTCACCGTACGAGGCGTCCTTTATGAGCGTCTTGTACGTGACAGCCTGGCTCTCGTTCATGGCAAGAGCTCGCAAAAGGCCGTGTGCAAGCTCGGGCGATCATGCGATATACGAAATTACGCCATTCTCAATGCGGATTTTACGCTACTTCCAATGTAGTTTTTACGCCGTTGCGGATGTAGTTTTTACGCTATGTTCATTGAAGGTTTTACGCTTGGCATCCTTAGCGCGACGCTCGCTCAACCCCTGACCACCGGATTGCCCGAATTCCGGGATGCTGCCTCCGCTCCAAACAAAAGGCCCAGCTCGCGATGAGCTGCCTCCCATTTCTTGAACATTAGAAATGGGAGACTTTCCACCCCATGCCTCTATCGGAAACGGCATCCCGTCCTGAGCATCGAATCCGGGACGTAGTTTCCGCATGCGGCTTCGTTAGGAAAGCATGTTCCACTCTGAGCGCTCATTCCGGGGTGCAATTTCCGCCAGAGACACCGCCGGGAAAGCACATCCCGGTTTGGAGCCGAAATCTGGGATGTAGTTTCCGCTTGAAGGGCGATCCGGAAAGCACATCCCATTCCGAGTGACAATTCCGGGTCACAGTTTCCGCAGATACAAGGCGACAGGCCGCTGCCCTTATCACATGCCTTCAAATATGCGATCCAGAAACACAAAACAGCAGATAGAATGCTCTTTTTCAAAAAAGTACACGTCCCTAAACTTACCAAGGTTTCATATCTAGCTACCGTTCACGGTCGCCGATTACCGCCCACCGATTCGGATGTAAAAATGTCGCCGAAAACAGGCCATCTACCTGCATGGTTAGATTTTGGTCAGCTTTTGGTCAGCTGAGCGGCAAGTTCCAGCTGATACGTTTTTGCTACCCAAAAGGAGGCGGTAGCTCATGACCCATTGCAATGACCAGCTCATCGACCAACTGCTCACTCAAGCCGAACAAGAGGGGCGCTGTCTAATTCCCCCGAGCACGGCGATCCGAAAAGCGCTCCTTCGGCGCACCGGCGGCACGGTTGTCTCGCCCATGCCGGGGTTGTTTGCGCGAAAAACGCGCTGGAATGAACTCAACCGAGCGCAACGCCATTGCGAAATCCTCCGCGCCCTTGCGATCATCCACCCCGATTGGACGTTCTGCTCGTTTTCGGCCGCCTGTCTGCTGGGGCTCGAGGTCTCGTGGCGACACCTGAATGTCGTGCATGTCTGCAGCGCCACCAAGCCGTCGGCTCGCCCGGGCGCGCATATTCAGCGGCATCAGATCGAGCCGGTCGGAGCAATCCGCCTGTCCGGCATATCGGTAACGCCGCCCATTCAAACGGTGACGGATTGTCTGTTGCAGACCGGTTTTGCCGACGGCATGCCCATTGCCGATTCGGCGATCTCAAAGCTCGGCCTTGCGCGGGAACAGCTGATGGAGGCCGTCGAGCAACGAGCGACCGCCTGCAATGGTCGCGCGATTCGCACCGCCCTCACAACACTTCGATATGCCGACGCCCGCGCCGAGAGTGGTGGAGAATCGGTCGCCCGAGCCGTCATGATCGAGACGGGCTTTGCACCCGACTGGCTTCAATACGAGCTGACGGACCCCTTCGATTCGGCCAAACCCATACGAACGGACTTTGCCTGGGAGCGCCAGGCGCAGGAACTCACGCTGGGCGAGCTCGACGGGCTCATCAAATATACCGACCAGACCATGCTGGCCGGACGCACCACCGCCGAGGCGCTCGTTGCCGAACGACAGCGCGAGGCGCACCTATCGCTCTACGGCCACCCTCTGCTGCGCTTTACCATGAACGAGGTCCGCCCGGCAGGAATGCTCGCCAAAAAGCTGCAGACGGCAGGCATCCGGCAGACCGCGCTGCCGACATGGCTCAACGAGGTAGACCTGTAGGAGCTGCTAGGCCACGCATCGCCAGATCGCATCCCCCTATCTGGGCCGCGTTTTCCCAACGACCACGCCAACGGAAAGTGCGTCCTAGCCTGGACGCTCAAAACGGGATGCACTTTCCGGATGGCGGGCCTGGCGGAAAGCGTGTCCCGGAATCCCGTCTCAGAGCTGGACAGGCTTTCCGGTTGAGTCCTTCAGCGGAAACCGCATCCCGGAATAAACACTCAAACTGGGATGCGCTTTCCAAACGACCGGCCAGCGGAAAACGCATCCCATTCTGAGCCATGATTCCGGGACACAGCTTCCGCATGCGGCCCCGTTGGGAAAGTTCATCCCGTTCTGAGACCGAATTCCGGGACGCCGTTTCCGCCTGAGGCTTCAGCCGGAAAACGCATCCCACTCTGGAGCCGAATTCCGGGACACGCTTTCCGCTGGAGGGCCGATTCGGAAAACGAATCCCATTCTGAGCGCTCATTTCGGGACGCAGTTTCCGCTCTAAGCAAAAGGCCCCGGCTCGCGATGGAGCCGGGGCCAAAGGCGCAGCGTATGCAGTTGATGCTGAGCATGGACAGCCCGTCAGTAATGGCCGTCCGCGCTCTACTCTACCCGCGGTGACGAGCGCGGCTGTACGGCGTATCCACCATGGGCAGATCCGGACGCAGCTTGCCGTCGAATGCGCGGTAGGCGTTCTGCACGGCGGGCGCCGTGGGGATCGTTGCGATCTCTCCAATGCCCTTGCCGCCGTATGCCACGGGCAGCAGCTCGTCCTTCTCCACGTAGATGGCGTGGATATCCGGAATCTCGGGCGCACGGAACAGCCCGAGCGTGCCGTACCTTGCCTGGGGTACGCAGTCCTTGAGCGGCCAGTCCTCGGTCAGCGCATAGCCCATACCCATGAGCACGCCGCCTTCGATCTGACCCTGGATGGAGATGGGGTTGACCACCTTGCCGGAATCGTGTGCGGCATAGACCTCGCTCACGCGGCCGCCATCATCCAGAATGACCACATGTGTGGCAAAACCGTAGCAGATGTGGCTCTTGGGGTTGGGGACGTCGGCGCCCAGTTTGTCGGTCGGTTCCAGGTACACGTAGCCAAACTCGCAGCCCTCGAGCGCCTTGATGGCGGTCGTGGGATCTTGAGGATGCATACCCTGGCCGGCGACGAGTTCTTGCGTGCGCAACTGGTAGGCGCGACCGTCGTCGTACTCGATCTTGACGCCGTCGCCATGCGCACTCACGGGAGCATCGGGCGCAGGTTTGCCGGCCTCGATGCCAACCATGGCATCGCGCAGCAGGAAGGCGGCACCGCGCACGGCCTCGCCGGTCACGACCGTCTGACGCGAGCCAGACGTGGTGCCGGAGTCGGGAGCGTTCTCGGTGGAGCACTCGCCGTTGGCAATGCAGCTCAGCGGCAGACCGCACGCCTCGGCAACGTCCTGCAAAAAGACGGTGTTACAGCCCTGGCCGATGTCGGACGTGGCGGCGTAGACCACGGCGCGGCCATCCTCGACGCGAATCTTGCAGCGACCGGCATCGGGTAGACCCACGCCCACGCCGGCGTTCTTCATGGCGCAGGCAATACCGGCGTGTCCGGGATGCGCATAGTAGGCATCCTTGACCTCGAGCAGTGTCTCCTTCAGCGCCGTGGAGCAATCGGCAATCTGGCCGTTGGGCAAAACCTCGCCCGGCTCGATGGCGTTTCGGTAGCGGATCTCCCACGGATCCAGGCCGACCTTCTCGGCCAGCAGGTCGATCAGGCTCTCGAGTGCAAACTCGGACTGGCACACGCCAAAGCCGCGGTACGCACCGGCGGGCGGGTTGTTGGTGTAGTAGCCAAAGCCGCGGATGTCAGTGTTCTGGTACTTGTAGGGACCGACGGCGTGCGTGCAGGCGCGCTCGAGCACCGGGCCGCACAGCGACGCGTAGGCGCCGGTATCAAAGTTGATCTCACATTCCAGGCCGGTAAAGTTGCCCTCGGCGTCGCAGCCCAGCGTAAAGGTACCGTCCATGGCATGACGCTTGGGATGGAACGCGAGCGACTCGGCACGCGTGAGCTTGCACTTCACAGGACGCTGGAACTTATATGCGGCGAGCGCGGCCAGGTGCTGGATGGACACGTCCTCCTTGCCGCCAAAGCCGCCACCCACGAGCATGGTCTCGACGACCACGCGCTCGGGCTCGTTGTCCCAGCCAAACATATGGGCGCACTCTTTGCGCGTGTCGTAGGCACCCTGGTCGGTCGACTGCACCTTGACGCCGTTCTTGTACGGGAAGGCAACGGCGCACTCGGGCTCCAAGAAGGCATGCTCGGTAAAGGGCGTGGTAAAGCGCTGCGTCACGGTGAACGCGCTCTCTGCCAGCGCCTTGGCGGCGTCGCCGCGCGTCACGTGACGGCTCTGGCACACGTTGTCCTTGAGCTCCACCGTGTTGCCAAAGGCAAAGAAACTGTCGTGCAGGCGCGGGGCGTCGGCAGCCCTGGCCTCGACAATGTTGCGCACGGGCTCCAGCGGCTCGTAATCAATCTTTACGAGCTTCTTGGCCTTCTCGAGCGTCGCCTCGTCCTCGGCAACCACCAGCACGATGGCATCGCCCACGCAGCGGGTGATATCGCCCGCCGCGATCATGACGTCCCAATCCTGGATAAGGTGGCCGACCTGGTTGACCGGCACGTCCTCAGCGCGCAGGATGCCCACCACACCGGGCAGGGCCTCGGCCTTGGAGGTATCGATGGAGAGCACACGGGCGCGCGGATACTTGGAGCGCACGGCGCTGGCATAGGTCAGACCCGGCTGATCGAGCTCGTCGATGTCGTCGGGGTACTTGCCCTCGCCGAGTACCTTCTTGCGCACGTCGATACGGAAGGCACGCTTGCCCACACCGTAGTCGTCGCCGCGCTCCAAGTCCTCGTCGATCTGCTTTTCGCCGCGGAGCACCGCAGCTGCCAGCGAAATACCCTCGATGATCTTCTTGTAGCCGGTGCAGCGGCAGACGTTGCCACGGATGGCGTACTTGATCTGCTCCTCGGTGGGCTCGGGGTCCTCGGCGATGAGCGCTGCACCCGCCATGACCATACCGGGAATGCAAAAACCGCACTGCACGGCGCCCACGGCGCCAAAGGCGTACACAAAGGCCTCGCGCACGTCCTCGGGCAGGCCCTCAACGGTCACGATGTTGCGGCCGGCGGCAAGAGCGGTAGTCAGCACGCACGCCTTGACGGCCGCACCGTCCACATGGATGGTGCAGGTGCCGCAAGCACCTTCGGAGCAGCCGTCCTTGGCGGAATGGATATGCAGGTCGTCGCGCAGGTAGCGCAGCAGCGGTTTGTTTTGGGTCGTCGTGCGATTGACGCCGTTAACGGTAAAAGTGAATTCCTGTGCCATGGTGATTCCCTTCTACACGCCGGCGGCGATGCCGGTGCGGTCGTGGATGGCGCCATGCGGGCAGACGACGGCGCACATGCCGCACGACAGGCAGTCCGCGCCGTCGATATGGGCGCAGTTGTCCTCGATGCGGATAGCGCCGGCAGGGCACTTTTTAGCGCACATGCCGCAACCGATGCAGCTCGTGTCGCAGATCTTGCGAGCAATGGCGCCCTTATCGGTGTTGTTGCAGCGCACCAGAATGTTCTGGTAGCCGGGAACGAAGGCGATCACGCGCTGCGGGCACGCCATGCCGCACAGGCCACAGCCCGTGCACTTGGAGCGATCCACGCGGGCGATGCCATCGACCAGCGCAATGGCGCCATGGGGACAGGCCGTGACACAGGCGCCACAGCCAATGCAGCCTTCGCTGCAGCGGGCGTCGCCGCCTGCGGAAGCACAGCCGCTTCCGCAGGCAACGTAGGCCACGTTATGTTGAATGGATTTGGCCATAAGAGACTCGCCTATTTCTTGAGAAGGTACGAATAGTTGTCGCGCACGGCCCTGATGGTCAGGCGGACGGCCTCGGGAAGACCGGTGTTGACGGCATCGACCAAGACGGTGCGGACCGTGCCGGCGACGCGGACCTTAAAGTGATCCTCGTCCACGGCCAGGAAGCCCTCGTTCTCGGAGTTCTCCATGTCCTGCTCGCTCCAGAACAGGGTGAGCTTGTCCTTGTAGGGACGACCCTCCTGGTAGGGGCAGAACACGGCGCAGTTGCCGCACTCGTTGCACATGCCATCGACATGTACCACCTGGTGCTTGGCCAGGCCCGGCACCTTAATTGCCACGTTGGCGCGGTTGGGGCACACGTCACAGCAGACCTCGCACACCGAGCCGCAGCCCAGGCAGCGGGTCTTGGTGCAGTTGCGCTTGTCACGGCACAGCGACCCCTTGCGCTCGTAGCAGGTGTCCTCGCGACCGGCCTGCTCGTTGCAGTCGACGTACTTGTTAAAGTCCACGCCGGCGATGGCGCGGGCGACTTCGGCGGCGTCGGCAATAGCCTCGACCACGGTGGCAGGACCGCGACGGCAGTCGCCTGCAGCCCAAACGCCCTCGACGCCGGTGGAGGTGGCGGCAAGGCGGCCGCGACGGTCGTGCTCGACGCCCGCGGCGTCGTACAGGCTGGCATCGATGCCCTCGCCCACGGCGCAAATCACCGTGGTGGCAGGAAGCTCGACGGTCTCGCCCGTGGCGACGGGGCTGCGACGGCCGCTTGCATCCGGCTCGCCAAGCTCCATAACGTCGCAGGTCAGCACGGCGTCGTTGAGCGCCTTGGGCGCCAGCAGCTCACAGAACTCAACGCCGTCGGCAAGAGCAAGATCGAGCTCTTCCTCGTCGGCGGGCATCTGCTTCTTGGTGCGGCGATACACCAGGCGCACGTTCTTCACGCCAGTCAGGCGCTTGGCCACGCGGGCCGCGTCCATAGCGGTATTGCCGGCGCCGATGACCACGACATCCTCGCCCAGCTCGAGTTTCTCGCCCTTCTTGGCGGCCTCGAGGAACTCCAGCACGTCGAGCTCGGCACCCTCGCCCAGGCCCGCAGAGCCGGGCATCCAGGCACCGGTGGCCACGACCACGTCGGTAAAGCCCTGGGCCTTGAGCTCGTCAATGGACTCCACGTGAGCGTTGAGCTGAACCTTGGCGCCAAAGACCAGGCAGAGCTCGGCGTCGTGGGAGATATCGTCGCTCGCGATACGGAACTCGGGGATCACGTGACGGACCACGCCGCCGAGAGAGTCGCGGGCCTCGAAGATAGTGACGGGCACGCCGGCGCGCGTCAGGAAGAACGCCGTCGCCAGACCGGCCGGGCCGCCGCCGATAACGGCAACGTTGCGCTCGGCGTCGTTGGCAATGGCCTGGGCGCGCAGCTTGGGCAGCACGGCGGTCATGGCCTCGCGGGCGGCCTTGAGCTTGCTGGCGCGAATCTGGGCGCCCTCGGGCTCGTAGAATGCACGCTCGCAGGCACGGCCGCAGGGATGCGGGCAGATGGTACCGGTAATGAACGGCAGGGCGTTGCGCTCGATGATGATGTTGAGCGCGTCCTCGTAGCGGCCCTCGTCAACAGCCGCCAGATAGGCAGGGATATCCTGCTGGATGGGGCAGCTCGTACGGCAAGGCGTGGTAAAGCAGTCGGAAAGCGGGCTCTTACCGGCGACCTTGCGGTCGGGCAGCGGGCGCAGCGGCTTCTTGTAGAGCGGGTTGGTGAGCGAGTCGGTCTGGATCGCAGTCACGGCCTCGAGAGAGACGCCCGCGAACGGCTTGCCATCCAGGTCGGTAAACTCGCCGGCCATCTGGCTAAAGCGCTCGTATCCACCGGGCTTGAGCACGTCGGTCGCCAGGGTAACGGGCCAAATACCGGCATCATACAGGGCGCGGATGTTGTAGACCGTGGCACCACCGGAGTAGCTGATGCGCAGCTTGCCGTCAAACTGCTCGGTAATGCGGCGGGCAGCCTCGATGGTCAGCGAGAACAACGAACGGCCGGACATATACATCTCGGTGGAAGGCAGCTCGTTCCTCGTCACGTCGACGGGGAAGGTGTTGGTGAGCTTGACGCCAAACTCCAGGCCGCGCTCGGCGCACAGGGCAATCAGGCGCTCGAACATGGGCACGGCGTCGACCCACTGCAGGTCCTCGCGGAAGTGTGTGTCATCGAAGACGATATAGTCAAAGCCCAGCTCGTTGAGGCGCTGACGTGCAAACTCATAGCCCAGCAGCGTGGGGTTGCACTTGATGTAGGTGTTGAGGCCCTTCTCGGTGATGAGGTAGGTCGCGATGCGCTCGATCTCCGCCGGCGGGCAGCCGTGCAGGGTAGACTCGGTAATGGAGTTGGAGACGCGTGCCGGGATGGACTCGACAAACGCGGCGTCGACATGCTCAAACTTGTCCAGGTTGGCGAGCGCCCATGCGCGGCACTCGTTCCAGACGTCGGAGCCACTGGCGTCCTTCATGCCCTCGATGTAGGCATCGACCTTGGGACTCTTAATACCCTCCAGGTCATAGCCCACCGACATGTTGAAGACAAAGCCGTCCGGGCTGCCCAGACCGTACTCGCGAGCGATCAGGTGGCAGGCAAACCATGCCTTCACGTACTCGGCAAAGGCCTGCGGAACCTCGAGCTCGGTCGACCATTCGCAGTTGTAACACTCGTCCTGCGCCACGATACAGGGCTTGTTGACGCACTTGGAGAGCTCCTCGCCGTCCATAACCTGAACGGTCTTAAGCTCAAAGAAGCGGGAACCGGCCACATAAGAGGCCACGATGTTCTGGGCAAGCTGCGTGTTGGGACCGGCGGCCGGGCCAAACGGAGTCTCGATGCGCTCGTCAAAAATGGGAAGCGCACCCTCCTGGTTGGTCGTGACCATCTTGCGCACGCCAAAGATGGCGTCCTGGGTCTTGTGCTCCTCGATGATCCAGTTCATCAGCTGCGAAAACGGGATCGGCCTCATGATGTCGCTCATAATGAGCTCCTCTCTGTAACGCCCGGCGAGACCGCGCGGCGGGCGCAAATACGGTGTAGCGCTAGCACAGCGCCGGCGACCCCGCGGAGGCCGCCTATATGCGCGTCGAATGCGGCGAAACACCCGACGCGCGTGAATCTACTTGTGAATTAGTAGGTGCGATCGTTGAGCGTGCTCCAGAGCTTCTTGGACTCAGCCATGGTCCACGCGTTGATCTTGTCCTCATCAATACCGACAAACTCGCGATCCTTGTACAGGACGCGGCCGTTGATGATGGTGGTGCGGCAGTTTTTGCCCATCATGCCGAAGAGCATGTGGCCGTCGATGTTCTCCTCGCTCAGCGGCGTAAAGGGCTTGTAGTCCATGACGATGACGTCGGCGGCAGCGCCGGCCTCGAGCACACCGAGCTTGCGATCGAAGTACCTGCTGGCCATCTTGGCGTTGTTCTCAAAGAGCATCGTCATTGCCTCGCACCAGCCCACGTTGGGCATGGCGGCGTTGTGGCGCTGGATGATCAGGAAGACCTTGAGGCTCTCGAGCATATCGTGGGTGTAGGCATCGGTGCCCATGCACACGGGGATGCCGCGACGGAAGAACTCGAGCACGGGGGCGCAGCCCACGGCGTTGCCCATATTGGATTCGGGGTTGTTGACGAGCCAGGTGCCGGACTCCTTGACGATATCCATCTCGGCAGGCGTCACGTGGATGCAGTGGCCGAGCATGGTGTCGGGACCCAGCAGGTTGTGCTGCAGCAGGCGCTCGACGGGGCTGATGCCGCCGCGGTTGAGGCGGGAATCCCACACGTCGTTCATGCCCTCGCACACGTGGATGTGGAAGCCGGTCAGACCGTTGTTGGCCTCGGCCATCTTGTCCATGGTCTCGTCCGAAAGCGTAAAGGTGGCATGTCCGCCAAACATGGCGGCGATCATGTGGTTGTCGTTATCGCGACGCTCCTTGGCGGCCCACTGGGCAAATTCGGCGTTCTCGGCAATGGCCTGGTCGCATTTTTCCTGGCCGCGGCGATCGGAGACCTCGTAGCACAGGCACGAACGCATGCCCAGCTCCTGAGCTGCATCCTTAATGGTAAAGAGGCTGCCTGGGATCTCGCAGAAGCTCGCGTGGTGATCGAAGATCGTGGTGACGCCATCGCGGATGGAGTCAAGAATCGTGGCATAGGCGCTGGCCTTGGTGCCGTCGAGCGTCAGGTTGTCATCGATCTTCCACCACTGCTGCTCAAGATTCTCCAGGAAGTTGGTGGGGTTGCAGCCCTTAATGGCAAGGCCGCGGGCCAGACCCGAGTAGATGTGGGTGTGGCAGTTGATGAGTCCGGGCATGATGAGGTTGCCCTG
>URUC01000047.1 GCA_900550965.1 uncultured Collinsella sp.
CAGGGCGCTTGGTAGTCGAGCGATCCCGCAGGCGAAGCCGAGGACCAGCGAGACACCAAGCGCCCTGCCGGCACTCGCGGGTAGCCGCGGCACCAAAAAGCGCCCGTGCGTTCGATGGATTCGGATGCCCGACAGAGGCTCCTTATGGCTGCTTCCTTCCGGACCTGACCAGATTCGGAACATGTCGTCATCCGAACCCATCGAACGCGCTAGGCGCTCGGTATATCTTACCTGCTCCCGCCCGCCACGGCAAGTGGGGCGAACCCATCGGATGGATTCGCCCCACTCGTCCATATCGCTAGCGGCGCCTGCGGTACAGGACCGCGCCGCCCGCGACGGCCAGCGCGCCGATGCCGGCCATGGCGCCGAGCGCCTCAAGCGGCAGGCTGCGGTCGCCGGTGTCGGGCATGCCGCCCTTGGAGCCGTCACCGCTAGCGCCGCTGCCGGAGCCGTTATCTGAACCGCCGCCCGAGCCACCGCCCGGCGTGCCGGGGTTCTCGGGGGTGCCGGGCTCCTCGGCGTAGCTGTTGGTGAAGACCGGCGGCATGTTGGCGTCGCCCTCGTAGGAAACCTTCGCCGACAAATAGCCCGTCCTGGTGCCGTCTGCCGCCTCGTCGCTCACCGTGACGACGATCTTGTGCACCGCCTTGTCGTAGGTCACGTGCGCCTGGCCGTCGTCGACCTCGCTCACCGTGAAGGTGTAGGTGCCGGCCCGCTTGAAGGTCAGCGCATCGAACGCGACGCTGCCGTCGGCGGCATTCTTGGCGGTCGACATGACCTTGCCGTCCCGGCCCTTGAGCTCAAAGCTAAACTGGCCCGCCTTGAGCTCGGCGCCCTTGAGCACCTTGGCGGCGCCCAGCTTGAGGGTGACGGGTGCGGCCTGGTAGCCGTTGGTGAAGGTCACCGAGGTGTCGTTCGCGGCATTGCCCTCGGCATCCATGAGCTCGTGTTTGACGGCGAGCGTGCCGTTGCCGGCATCGGTGACCGTCGTGCGCACGCGGTACGTCGCCCTGTCATATGTCACGCCGCCCGCCGTGCCGGCGACCTCGCGCAGCTCGTAGCTGTGCGCGCCGGGCGCGGTGTAGGTAACGGGGCTGAGCGCGACCGTGCCGTCGGCGGCGTTCTTGCCCGTCGCCGCGACGCTCTCGCTGCCGTCGGCGACAAGCTCGACCAGCTGGAACTCGAACTCGCCCTCGGCCAGGTCACGGCCCTTGAGCTTCTTGCTCACCTTGATCTGGTCGGTGACGGAGCTCGGCGTCGGGTTCACGCCGTAGGTGTTGGTGAACTCGAACGCGCCCCTGCCCTCGGGCGTGCCCTCTGCGGGCAGGACCGTCGCGACAAGCGTGCCCGCGGCGGTGTCCTCGACCACCCTGACCATGAAGGTCCTGGTTGCCGTCGGGTCATTGACCACGCCGTCGACCGAACCGGACTCGCTCACCCGGTAGGCAAACGTCTTGGTGCGCAGGCCGTCGCCGTCGATCTCGACGCCATCGAGGTCGCTCGGCTGCCTGAACGTGACGTGGCCCAGCTCGACGTTGCCGGCGGCGTCGTTGGTCGCCTCGGTCACCGTCTTGCCGGAGGCGTCGACCGGTGCGGGCGCGCCGTCCAGCGGCTCGATCTTAAAGGTGTACCTGCCCGCGATGTCGGCCTGCGTGAGGCCGAGTCCGGCCTGGCGGAGCGCCAGCGTCTTGGTGCCCGCGATGTCGACCGTCGCCTCGCCGGCGCTATAGCCGTTCACAAACGACAGCGTGCCGTCGGATCCCTCGGGATAGACCACGACCACATCCAGCCCGCCCTTGCCGTTATCGGTCACCTTGACCGTAATGCCGAAGCTCGACACGGCCGCCGTCACGCCCGCGGGCAGCCGGTCCGTGCCGTCCTCGGAAACGGTATAGGGAATGACCCAGGAGCCATCGGCGGCCTTGGTGGCGGTACCGTCCGCCACCATCTGCTTAAGCGAGTCGGTGGTGTAGGCGATGGGCGAGAACGCGAGCCCCGCGGCCTCGCCGTCGCCGGAGGCCTGGTTGGCCGCGGTCGCGACCACGTCGCCCTGGGCATCGCGGACGGAGAACGAGAACTCGCCCGCCGCCGCGGCGCGGCCCGCCAGCGTCTTGGTGGCGTTGATAACCGCGCCGCCCTCGCCGCCGAGCGTTCCGGTGGCCTCGTAGGAGTTCTGGAACGCGACCGTCACGGGCGCGGGCGTCGCCATGGCGTCATCTGCCGTGGAGACCTCGCTGCGGGCGACCTCGACGCCGTCCTTGGCAACCGTGGTCGTGACCATGAGCTTGCCCGTCGCGGTATCGTAGGCGGGCGCGATGGTCACCGTGCGCGGCACGGTGTCGTTGGTGTAGCCCTCGCCGCCGAGCTTGGTCTCGGTGACGGTGAAGCTGTAGGTCTTGCCCGCGTCGGCGTCGGTGAACTTCACATCGCTGCCCGAAGCAGCGCCGATGAGGTCGACCAGGTCGGCCTTCCCATCGTCAGCCGCGGCCACGGCGTAGGCGTCCTTGTCGGTCTTGAGGCCGAGCTTGGCGGCCGTCTCAGCGTCCGCGGTCACGGTGAAGGCAAACTGCCCCGCCTCCATGGCGCGGCCGGAGAGCGTCTTGGACAGGCGCACTCCCGCGCGGGCCGAGTAGTCGAGCTCGGTCGTGTAGGTGTTGACGAAGTCGCCGCCGCTCACCTCCGCGATCGCGGGCGTCGTGGCCGTGAGGTTGCCGGAGCCGTCGTCGGTCACGGTCACCGTCATCGTGGCGACGTGGTCGTCGTAGGCCACGCCGGCGATGGCGGAGCCGTCATCGGGCCTGACCTCGCGCACCGTGTAGGTGAAGGTCTTGGCGCGCACGCGCTTGCCGCCGACCTCGGCAAACTCGGCGTCCTTGATGTCGTCGAGCATGTAGCGGATGGGGCCGAAGCCGAAGGCGACCCTATCGCCCGCCTTGGTGCCGGCGGCGGCCGTCACACTGACGGTCTTGGAGCCGTCGGCAGAGCCATCGGGCATGGGAGCGCCGCCCTCGCCCGTGAGCGCGAACTGAAAGCTATCGCCCTCCGCCCAGTCGCGGCCCTCGAGCGTCTTGGTGAAGAGTCCCGCGGTGGAGACGTCCCTGCCCTCGGTGGCCGTTCCGTACGTGTTGGTGAACGCTGCAGTCGCGCCTGCCTCGGTCACGGTGCCCTCGGCCCCCTCGGCCGTGGTCGCGTAGCCCTCGGCGGCATCCTCGGTCACGGTATAGTGCGCGCCCACGGGTAGGCCGGAGATGATCTTCTCCCCGCCATCCTTAAGCGTGAAGTTCGCCTTGCCGTCCGCGAACGTCACGGCGTGCCCGCCCTTGCCGAAGGTGCCGGAGACGGGCTCGCCGTCCCCGTCGGCCAGCGCGACCGTGAAGCCGAACTCGCGCTGGCTGTCGCCGCCGACGACCGTCTTCTTGACGGTGAGGCTGCCCTCGCGGGACACGCTGTTGTGGGTCGTGTTGGTCTGGGATTCGTTCTCCCCCACCTTGACCGTGGCGGTGTTGGAGATGTCGTCGACCACGGCGGCTTCGGCGGAGACCTTCACGTCAAAGCTGAGCGTGCCCGTGGCGCCCGCAGCCTGCTCGCCGAGCGACCAGGTAAGGGTGCGCGTCGCGGCGTCGTAGGCGGCACCGTCGGCAGAACCCTCAACATAGTTAACGCCCTTGGGCAGGACATCGGTCACCGTCACGTCGGCCGCCTGCGCGGCGCCCCTGTCGTCGACGCTGTTATTGGCCCAGCCGATGGTATAGGTGAGGATATCGCCCACGCCCACCGGCTTGCCATCCACATCGACCTTGGCGCCCGAGGCGTTCGCCTTGGTGACGGTCTTGGTGTTGTCGTGCGGCGTGAAGGTGTTGGTGAAGGTCTTCTTGCCCCGCTCGTTGGAGATCTCGGCCTTAAGGCCGGCACCGGTCTGAGTCACCGCGATGTCGAAGGTGTAGGCATGCGCGTCGTCCTCAATCAGGACATCGCCGCTTGCTTTCTCGGTCACGGTCGCGTGGTAGGTGCCCGGATTGGTGAAGCTGAGCTCGCCAAAGGAAACCTTGCCGTCCTTGTCATTCTTCGCCTCGATTGGGTAGCCCTCGAGGACATTGCCCGCACCGTCGGTGAGGGAGAGCTCGAAGGTGAACTCCCCCTCCTGGAGGCCGGGCTTGCGGCCTCCTGCGAGCACCTTGGTGAGCTCGGGGACGGACGCCGTGGCGGGGGCGGGGTCGAAGGTGTTGGTGAAGGCAGCGGAGGCGACCTGATCGGCCGAGATGGAGCCATCAGCCCTAGATCCCTCGACTCCGTTCACCGCGGCTTTGTAGCCATCGGCGGCACGTTCGGTCACCGTGTAGGCGGTTCCCGCGGGCAGCCCCGTGATCCTCGCCGTCTGGCCATCTTTGAGCTTGAGGGTCGCCTTGCCGTCCTCGAACGTCGCGTCACCGTAGGCGCCGGATACTTTGCGGCCCGCGGCATCGGTGGCCTCAACCACAAACTTAAATATCTTGCCCGCGTCGACCGCCAGGCCCTCGCGCGCCGCGACGGTCTTGGAGACGTCGAGCTCGCCCGTCTTCACGGCGTTGGTCACGGTGAAGCCGCGCTCGGCGTCGCCGGAGACCTTGGAGCTGTAGCCCTCGACGGGGTCCTCGGCCACGGTGTAGTCGATCACGGCGCCGGACTTGGAGTACTTGGCCAGGCCCTCGAAGGAGCCCTTCCAGTTATTGGACTTTGACAGCTCGATCGACTGGCCGGCGTCCTCGCCGTCGGCGAGCAGGCGCACGGTGGCCTTCTTGGCCGCCGGGCCGACCCACTTCTTCTCGACGGGCACCGAGACCTTGGCCGTGGAGGTGTTGGTCACGGTGAAGCCGTCCTTGGCGTCGCCGGAGACCTTGGAGCTGTAGCCCTCGACGGGCACCTCGGCCACGGTGTAGCGGACCTCGGAGCCGGACTCGGAGTACTTGGGCAGGCCCTTGAAGGAGCCCTTCCAGCCGTTGGACTCGCTCAGGGTGATCGAATCGATGACGGTATCGCCGTTCTTGAGATTTACTTTGACCTCATCAGGATGGGGAATCCTGGGGTTCTCCCAGACCTTTTTAATGGGAATGTCGATATTCTCGGACTTACCGATGACGACACCGCCGTTGGCGCCGATGCCGCCTCCCAACGGCGCCATATTGCCAGAGATCGTCAGCGACGTCTGACCGCCGCCGAGGTTATACGCATCCTCGCTCATCACAGATTTAAGCGCGACGTTCGGCGTGGCGTCGGTAAAGGACAGGGGCTCGCCGTTGTCACCACCGGGCGAGAATCGCGGGATTTCGGGGTTTGTTGCCGCATAAGTGCCTTCGGGGTTAAACAGCCCACCGTCTCTGTACCAGCTGACCTTTCCGCCGCCCGGAGCGCGGTTGGCCAAGGTCAGTTTGTATTTGGCGTCTTTGAAGCCGGTGAAGACAAAGTCGTCTCCCGCCTCACCAGCCGTGTTCCTGGCGATCAGGCCGCCGTCCTGGACGTAGACCTTGGCATCTCCGGTCGGGCAGAACCACATGCCGCCGCCCTGTTTATCCGCATGGTTATCAACAACGAGAGCGTTTTCGATATGGAGCGTACTATAGCCAAGATACTCGTTGCCTTCGCTATACACGCCGCCACCCATGCTCCAAGCAGTATTGCCCTTGATCTCGCCCGCGCTGAGCGTGACGTCATTCGAATAGGTATAGACGCCTCCGCCGGCGGAAGCGGAGTTGCCAGATATGGATCCGCCCTGCATGGTGAAAGCAGTATTCCCCTTTTCGCCGCCCTGGCAGCCCGGGTCAACCACACACACTCCGCCGCCTTTGCCTTTGCCCTTGCCAGACACAACGTTGTTCTTAATCTCTCCACCCGTCATGGTGAACTCGGCGTTGCCCTCAATATGAACTGCTCCGGAAGGATCGTAGGCCGCCTCCAGCCTACTGCTCCTGTTGCCGGAAATCTGGCCACCAGTCATCGTGAACTTGGCTCTTTGGTTTTCGCCCTTACCCTGGCCGTACGCAAGCACCGCACTGCCTCGATAACCGTTGTTGCCCTCGATGCGGCCTCCGCTCATGTCAAAGCGAGCATCGCCCCACAAAATGACGCCAGAAGATGTAAGCCAATAGCAATTGGTGGCCCCGGTAACGACTCCGTTGTTACGGATAACGCCACCCCTCATAACTACATGAGCGCCACTGGACGCGCGAACGGCACCGCAATACGAATGGCGCAGCTCGCACTGCTCGATAACGCCGCCCGTCATGGTAAGCGAGGCATTTTCTCCCGACACGTCGACGGCGCCCGCGTTATCACTGCTCGTGGTGCCGTCGTACACGACGGCCTCGTCAGAGAGCACAACTGCTCCCCTGCTAGAAATAATGGCGCCCTTGTTGTAACGGCCTCTCAGGGACGCTTTCCCTGACAGCTCGAGGGACGCCCTCTCGGCAACATTGACCAATACAGAGACGCCACTTTTCTTTGCCAAGATGGTATAGGGCTTATCCGACGTGATCTTAATCATCTTCCCGGCAGGAATCGTGAGCGTGGAGCCGAGCTTCACGTGCTTTTTCAGGGTGATGACGGTTTCCTTGCCATCGGGGGCCTCGTTGACCAGATCCTGAAGGGTCTTGGTGCTGTCATTGCTCACGGTATCGCCGACGCCGTCATCGATGGACTCGCGCGTGTAGACGATATCGACGCCAAAGAACGGGAGGTTCTCCGAGCCGGTGATGTCGTCCATGCTGTTTTCGATTGTGATCTTTTGAACCGTGCTGCCGTCAAACATACCCGAGGGTATTTTGGTGAGGCCGCGCCCGATCGTCACATCCTTCACGCCATCTACGCCCGAGAAGGCTGCCGTGCCAACGGAAGTCACGGAATCCGGAATGGAAAACTGCTCCGGCAACGTGCCGTAATAGAAGGCGTAGTTGCCAATTTTCTCAAGTGTCCTGGGGAGCTGGACGGCAACGTTGCTCTGGATAAAGGCCCAGTCACCGATACTCCTCAGGCTGTCGCAGAGCCCCACGATCTTAACCGGCGTGTAGCAGAACGCATTGTCCGGAATGTTCTGAAGCGAGGACAGATCCACGGACGCCTGCAGTTTTTTGCACTCGTAAAACGCCCCCCAGCCCATCTTTGTTACCTTGCTTAGATTGGGCACGCTCACCAGGCTGGCACACCCCTGGAAAGCAGAGGATCCGATGCTCGTCAATGTGCCCGGGAAATCGATCCCGGTTAAACTCGAGCAATTCCGAAACGCCCCATCCCCGATGGACTCGATTTCGCTCAGCGCGGTGACGGACGTGAGAGAGGTGCATCCGTCAAACATGTGCGAGGGGATCTTGGTAACCGAGGCGGGCAACGACACGCTTGTCAGAGACGTGCAGTCTTCGAACACGCCCGTTATGGTGTCGGAGAAGGCGACATCTTTTGGAAACTCGATGCCCGTGAGGGCCGTAGCCCCCTCGAAGGCGCCCGAGCCCGAAATCATTTTGAGGGTGGAGGGGAGATCGATCTCCGAAAGGTTGCTGCAGCCATAGACCATCATGTTGGCGCTAATCTCCTCGACGCCCTCATCGAAATAGAGCTTTTCGAGCGAGCCAGCGTTTTGCAGCGAGCAACCGAAGTTCTTGATGGAGCCAGGGATATGGAGCTCCTTGACCTTTGCGAACCTCCGGAAATTCCCTCCGTACATTTTTTCGAGCGTGTCGGGAAGCGTCAGCTGCTCAACGTTCTTGGCCACGATACCAGACGAGAAATAAAGTTTGGTGACTTTGTAGGCCTGGCCACCATGCTCGATAGAGCTGGGCACACTCACCGCGGTCACACTGTCGTCGGCAACAATACCTGTGATTTCCGCCGTTCCCTTATCCGTGGTCTCGCACGAATAGGTCACGCCGTCCTGGGTGATCTCAAACTCCTCCGCAGTATACGCAGTCCACGATTCCGTGGCCGCATATGCGACACCGGCCGTCGCGCCAACGGATAAACATCCGAAGCCGAGAACCAGCGCAAGGCAGAGAGCAGCGACTCTCTGCCCCCCCCCGCCGAAAACTTTCCTCTCCAATTCCCTTCTCCCCCTCTGGTGTCGCCTTCTCTTCCCACGAGCGATCTATTGATTAAGGACAGTTAAAGACAACATTATGACCAAAGAGGCCCATCATGGAGATAATCCACGTCTTCGCCCGAAATGGTAATTAATTGGCAGGATTAATTGGCGAACAACCGAACGAAGAGCAATCTACTAATGGCACACAAATGGCGGCGCCAACACCTGAAGTGCATAGTCTCCGATCCCCAGACAACACCATCGAGCGCCGCAGGGCGCAGGATTAAATTGTTCAGATTCACATGCCTTTACGGGTGTTTTCCTAGTCCCAAAAAGACTGGTCTGACGCTGCGCCACGAAAAGGGCCTATCTACTACGTTTAGGCCGCAGGGGTCAACCATAGCCGGCTTTTTCGAAAATCGGCAAGCTTTCTACCTGCGGTTTTAATTTCACAAATTCCGGGATGGTCGAGGATGGCCGGTTAAACGTAGTAGATAGCCGTGTTTCGTGGCAAACGGTCCGACTCGAGACCCATGTCGACCAGCCTCGGATGGCAATTCACGAAGTTGCGGTGGAATACGGACTGAATTGGCACCTTAAAGGCAAAAACACTCCGTATTTCACCGCAAGTTATTGGAGGGATGGGTTTTAGAGGCGAGCGAGGTCATAGGCTTGGGCAGCCGCCTCGCCGGCACAGATGAGGTTGGTTGTGGCTTCTTGCAGATCGAGTGCCTGCTCCAGATCCATGGGCTTGCGGCAAATCGGCAAAACCAAGTCGATACCCTGCTCGTACACCGCATCCAGGTTGTCGGCACGACCGCCCACGACAGCGGCCACCGGCTTGCCATATCGCTTCGCACGGCAGGCCACACCCACCGGCGCCTTGCCGGCGGCGGATTGCTCATCCATATTGCCCTCGCCTGTAATGACCAGGTCGACATCGCGCACGCGCTCGTCAAACCCAACCAGATCGAGCACCGTCTCCACGCCAGAGCGCAGCTCCGCACCGAGCGCCAGCAGCGCAGCACCTAGGCCGCCCGCAGCACCGGCACCGGGCACGCCGAGCACCGAGCCAAATGTCCGTGCGCCCTCGGGTGTGCGCATCAACCCCTGGGCTCGAGCTCCGGCAATCGCCGTATCGAGCAGGCGGCCGTAGCCGACCATCCAACTGTCGTACCTGTGAAGTGCCTCGGCGTCATCTCTCGGCAGACCCTTCTGCCCACCGAACACTGCCAGCGCACCGCGGCGCCCCACGAGCGGATTCTCGACATCGGAAAGCACAACGATACGAGCGCCATCCAAAGCCCGTAGCGCTGGCGCCAAATCAACGCTCGCCACCCGCACAAGGCCGGCAAGACCGGGGGCGGCATCGCAGCCCCGATCATCGACCACACGCGCGCCCAGCGCCTGCAGCATGCCGGCGCCACCATCGTTGGTGGCGCTGCCGCCCAAGCCAATATAGATAGTCTTTGCCCCAGCACGGACTGCGCGAAGCATGAGCTCGCCCACGCCATAGGTCGAAGCCGCCAACGCCGCCGACTCCGTGCAAGGCGAATACCCAATGCCAGCCGCCTCGGCCATTTCGATGACAGCGGACTCGCGCTCGACATCAACCAGCATCCGGGCAGACGCGCGCTTGTCCAAGGGGCCTGCCACCTCGCAGGTCACAATCTCACCGCCGCACGCGGCAACGGCATCGAGCGTCCCCTCACCGCCATCCGCCAGCGGCAACGTGTCCACCTCGGCATCGGGCCAAACGCGGCGCACGCCTTCGGCAACCGCCGCCTCTGCCTGCGCACTCGAAACACTGCCCTTAAAGGAGTCGATCGCCAGCAGCACGCGGCGGGGCCGGCGGCACGCGGGGCCAAAGTCAACCGCCGCGCCAGCATCCTCACCGGCACCTGCAAGCGCTGCGGCGTGAGCGGCGTGTGCTTCAAGATCGGCCCCACAACCGCAATCAGCGCCGCCCGCTCCGCGCAGACCGCCAAAATAGCTACTCAGCAGCTCGCGGCATTCATCCGCCAGGACCCCAGCCGTCACGCTAAACCGATGATTCAGGCGCGAGTCGGCATTCAAATCGTATAGGGATCCCAACGCGCCCGCCTTGGCGTCGCTCGCGCCATACACGCAGCGCCCCACGCGCGCGTTAACCATAAGGCCTGCGCACATGCAGCAGGGTTCCAACGTCACATAGACCGTACAGTCGGAAAGGCGCCAGCGACCGAGCGCCTGGGCAGCGGAGCACACGGCCGCAAACTCGGCATGAGCCGAAGGATCCTGATCGAGCTCGCGCCGATTGTGCGCCCTCGCGACGATCTCGCCGTCGCGCACCACTACGGCTCCGATGGGCACCTCGCCCACCGCAGCGGCGGCGCGAGCCTCCGCCAGCGCCTCGCGCATGAACTTCTCGTCGATTTCGGTGATCGTCATCGTTCGCCTTCCCTGTTGCAAATTCAAAACGATGCTATCATTACGACTCACGGAGAGATGGCAGAGCGGTTGAATGCGGCGGTCTTGAAAACCGTTGAGCGCGAGAGCGTTCCGGGGGTTCGAATCCCCCTCTCTCCGCCACTTTTAGTGATGCACCGGCGTCATGGTCCGCTCAAACAGCGCATCGACCACGTCGGCCATCTCGGGTCGACGCTCAAGATCGTGGCCCGATTCCCACCATATCGTGAAAAGTCGAATAATACCGCCGGCGACAAACTCAGACGTCGTCTCGAGTGACACGGGGGCCAGGGCATCCTCGGCAAGCACGTTCATCACACGCTCGCGGATGGAGCGGGCAATACGGTCGCAAATAACGTTGGTCAACATGCCCGACATGCTGCTTGCCAAAATGTTATCCATGAGCTGCTCGTGCGCCAGAATCAAATCCATGGCATCGTCCAAAATCGCGTGCCGAAGCGCGCGCACGTCCTCGGCAGACACTGCGCCGGCCTCATCGGGCTGTTTTTGCGGCAAGCCCGACATAAGCTCATCGATATAAAAGGCAAAGTAATCGTTCTTGTCGCGAAAGTGCTTGTAGAACGTCGTACGGCGAATCATGGCGCGGTCGCACAGCATGGCAACCGTCAGGTCCTCAAAACGATGCTCCTCGAGAAGTTCGGTGAAGGCATCGAACAGGGCGCGGTAGGTTTTCTTAATGCGAAGGTCCACTGGTATCGCCATCCTCAGGGCAAAGACAACACTCGACAATCTGTCGCATATCTTACACCTGTACCTCGCGCGCTTTGCCCCGGTGCCAACCCCGCCGAAAACATAACGCTTACCGGAAAGTTCGGCACGGCAAAACGTTGCGGGTATACTAGTAGCGTTATACCAACGGCAGCTGGCGCCTGCCGCCGCGGCCATTCGAAACGGAGACATCATGATTACCGTCATCATCGGCATCGTTGTTGTCATTGTGATTGTCTGCGCCATCGCCGGCATCTACAACAACATGGTCACCAAGCGTAACCGCATCGATAACGCGTGGCAGAACATCGATACGCAGCTGCAGCGCCGCAACGACCTGATCCCCAACCTGGTCGAGACCGTCAAGGGCTACGCCAAGCACGAGCAGGAGACGCTCTCCGCCGTGATCAGCGCGCGTAACACCGCCGTCAAGGCCACCACGCCCGAGGCCAAGATGGAAGCCGACAACGTGCTGACCGGTGCGCTGCGCCAGCTCTTCGCCGTAGCCGAGGCCTATCCCGATCTTAAGGCAAACACCAACTTTACGCAGCTGCAGGCATCGCTCGAGGATACCGAGAACAAGATTAGCTATGCACGCCAGAGCTACAACGATTGCGTGCTCAGCTACAACAACGCCATTCAGACGTTCCCGGCTGTCATCTTTGCCGGCATCTTCCAGTTTAAGGAGCGCCAGGGCTTCGAGGCCGCCGAAGCAGCCCGCCAGGCCCCGACCGTCAAGTTCTAGTAGTTTGACAGCGCATCCTTAATCGGCCAAATGCATAAACCGCCCCATCGAATGCATACTTCGACGGGGCGGTTTCCTTTTTTGCAAAGGTCCCCCTCTATGCACCGTGCATTTTTAGGAGTATTCAACATAACCAAGAGCTTCGGGTGCCACGATAAATGCCAAAGAGCGCGAATATCCCTGCAAATCAAACGCTGCCAGCCCATAACCCCGCCCATCATTCGTAGAAAACATCGAGAAATCCCGATTTTTTGCCCGAGGTCGGTATGCAGGGGCCTTCGATTGCAGAATACTCGCAAAAATGCACGTCGCCACCACCCCCACATGGCGCGAACCAAAACAAAAGCGCGGCCTTCCTTTCCGGCGCACTCCGCAGGACGAAAGAACCTCCGCCGCACGAAGTGCGCAGCGGAGGTTCTTTCATGTCCGAGGACGCGCCGGAAAGAAAGGCCGTCCTCGGACCGGACAGCTAAGACAGCTTACGCGACGGTGTAAACCCAGTTGTGCTTATCCTCAACAGCACCGGACTGGATACCAGTCAGGGTCTCGCGAAGCTTCTTCATCACGGGACCGATCTCGGTGTAGCCAGCCGGGAAGGTCACGGTCTCGTCGGCGCCATAGACCTTGTTGTCAATCTCGCCCACCGGGGAGATGACGGCAGCGGTGCCGCACAGGCCGCACTCCACAAAGGTGCCGGCCTTGACCTCGGCCCACTCGACGGGGCGCTGATCGACGGTCATACCCAGGTCCTGAGCGACCTGAACGAGCGAACGACGGGTGATGGAGGGCAGGATGGAGTCGGTGTGCGACTGCGGAACGACGAGCGTGCCGTCCTCCTTCACGAACAGGACGTTGGCGCCACCGGTCTCCTCGACATAGGTGCGGGACTCGGAGTCGAGATACAGGTTCTCGGCATAGCCCTCGCGATGGGCCTCCATCGTGGGCTTAAGGGACATGGCGTAGTTCAGGCCGGCCTTGATGTTGCCGGTGCCGTGCGGTGCGGCACGGTCGTACTCGGAAACGCGCAGCTTGACGGGCTTGAGGCCGCCCTTAAAGTACGGACCGACCGGGGTCACGAGAATACGGAACGTGTACTCAGGAGCGGGAGCCACGCCGATCACGTCACCGGAACCGATCATAAACGGACGCACGTACAGGGTCGCGCCGGAGCCGAAGGGCGGAACCCAGGCGGCGTTGGCAGAAACGACCTGCTTGACGGCCTCAACGAACTTGTCCTTGGGGAACGGGGGCATCTCGAGGCGCTGCGCAGAGTTATACATGCGCTCGGCGTTCATGTCGGGACGGAAGCAGACGATGCTGCCGTCCTCGGCGGTGTAGGCCTTCAGGCCCTCAAAGACCTCCTGGCAGTAATGGAAGATGCCGCCGCACTCGGAGACATGCAGGGTGTGGTCGGTGGTCAGGCCGCCCTCGTCCCACTCGCCATCCTTCCAATGAGCCTCGTAGCTGTAATCGGTCTTCATGTAGCCAAAGCCGAGGCTACCCCAATCGATATCCTTCTTCTCGACAGTCATATGTCGCTCCTTACATACACAGTTGCAAACTCGCGAACCCGCACGCAAGGACCGAGGCCGACCGCGTCGCAACGTCGCACGCCCGGAGCGTAGAGCCGGACGGGACACGCAAACGGCATCAAAGCCGATGGCACGTCGATTCGCATGCACGAGATTGTACTCCCCGTACGCGTCTGATAAAACGCTTTTCTTTAACTAAGTAAAGTATTTTCATTTGACCGAAACTAAAGAGGCCCGCCACCGTAAGCGGTGACGGGCCTCAACTGCACGGTTTGCGCGCTGGCTCGAGCTACGCGTTCTTTTTGCCCAGCTTTGCCTTAACCAGACCGACCACAGTCGGGATGATCGACACGGCGACGATGCCGATAATCAGCAGCTCAAAGTGCTCCTGCACAAAGGGGATGCCGCCAAAGAAGTAACCCAGCAGCGTAAAGACCGTCGACCAGGTAATGCCGCCCAGCACGTTAAAGATCACAAAGTTGCGCCAGTGCATGCCGCCCATGCCGGCGATAAAGGGCACAAAGGTGCGGATAAACGGGAAGAAGCGGCCCAGGAAGATGGCTAGGTGACCCCACTTGTCCAAGAAGTCCTCGGACTTTTTAATGCGCTCGGGCGTCATAGCCTTCACCTTGCCCGAAGCAATGATCTTTTTGCCAAAGAAATGACCGATCATAAAGTTGCACTGATCGCCCAGGATGGCTGCGGCCCATGCGGTTGCCAGAAGCGCCACGATGTTAAAGCCGCCGTTGTGGGCAAAGAAGCCCGAGGCAAACAGCAGCGAATCGCCGGGAAGGAACGGGAAGAACACCACGCCCGTCTCGATAAAGATGATCAGGAACACGCAGCCGTAGGCCATAAGCGGGCCGGCGGCGATCCAGCTGGCGATCGCGGTGCGCGGATCCTTAAGCAGCTCGGCGATAAAATTAATGAAACCCATGAAGTAAAACCTCTCAGTTGTGGGCGCGGATACGTCCAAGTTGACCAGTATACGGTTGCGGCGCGGCCATGCACACGACCGCACAAAAGCATGACTCCATTACCAGCAAGTATGCATAACTGACATCTGTCACGCTAAGCCGTGGAAGATTGCTCTTCCTAATCCCTAGCGAATCGCTATACTTTATTGAATCGCATTGCCATGGCGCTAAGGGAGGGCGGCCGGTGAGCTTTATCAATACCATTCGCGAGGACATCAAGACCGTCCAGGCACAGGACCCCGCCGCGCAAAACGGTCTGGTCATTTTCCTTTCGTACCCCGGTCTTCACGCCAAGTGGAACCACGTACCCGAGCACTGGCTCTGGGAGCACGGTCATCGCTCGCTCGCCCGCATGCTCTCGCAAATCACCCGCCACATCACCGGCGTCGAGATTCATCCCGCCGCACAGATCGGCAAGCATTTCTTTATCGACCACGCCATGGGCGTTGTCATCGGCGAAACCGCCATCGTGGGCGACAACTGCGTGCTCTATCAGGGCGTCACGCTCGGCGGCACCGGCAACGAGACCGGTAAGCGCCACCCAACGCTCGGCAACAACGTCACCGTGGGCACAGGCGCCAAGGTGCTCGGCAACATCCGCATCGGCAACAACGTCAAAATCGGCGGCAACTCGGTTGTCGTCAAGGACGTGCCCGACAACTGCACCGTCGTGGGCGTGCCGGGACGCATCATCAAGCGCAACGGCTGCCGCGTGTTCGAGGAAAGCTTCGACGCCAAGCAGCATCGCGAGTACATGCCCGATGACGCCGCCGAGCAGAGCGCCCTCAACCGCCAAGGCATCACCGAGAATGCCCGCCGCGTCAAAGAACTCGAGCGAGAGGTGGCGGAGCTCAAGGCCCTCGTCGCCAAGCTCGTGGACGAACGCTAGGGCTGCGGACGGTACAGACCCGCATCAACGCAAGAAGGCGCGCCAGGAAATCAATCCCCCGGCGCGCCTTTTTTCGATGTGACATGTGGGACTGTCCCTTTGTCACATTATGCGAACTGGCTCAGATAGAGGTCGGCGTAGGCCCCTTCGGCAGCCAACAGTTCTTGGTGCGTGCCTTGCTCGATGATGTTGCCGTGGTCCATGACCAAGATCAAGTCGGCATCAACAATCGTC
>URUC01000048.1 GCA_900550965.1 uncultured Collinsella sp.
ACTGATGCGCGACTGCTGCCGCGAGGCGGGCGTGACGGTTATCGCCTGGTGCCTTATGGGCAATCACGTGCATTTGGTGCTTGCAGATTACGAGGACAGGATGAGCGCGGCGATGCATCGGCTGCTTTTGACGTACGCGCGGCGGTTCAATAAACGCACGGGGCGCACAGGCCATCTGTTCCAGAACCGTTTTGACCGGCGCTCGCTCGATACCGACTGGCAGGTGATGGAGGCTATTCGCTCCGTACACGCCGATCCACAGGAGGCGGGCGTTGGCCTAATCGAGCGTTATCCCTGGAGCAGCTTTGTGGAGCATTTGCGCGCTTACGACGGTGACGCGGCTGATGTCGCGAGGGGATTTTCTGATCCTTCTTGCGTGCTTGAGCTCTTTGGTTCTGCCGAGGGCTTTATTGCCTATTCGCTTTCGACGCCCGACGGCGGCGAGCCAGCGCTGGGCGATATGAAAGAGACGGAGTGGGAACGCCACGCCTTTGCCGGCAAGATGGCGAAGGAACTCGGGGTTCCGTTTCGCGGGGTTAAAGCCGCACCGCCGGCGCAGCGCGATACCGTTATTTTTGGATTGCACGATGCCGGTTTTACGGTGCGCGAGATTGAACGCTATACGGGAATCAGCAAGAGTACCGTCTCTCGTATCGTGCGCGCTTATGCGCGGATGAAGGCTCAGGCTGAGGGCTCGGAATAGAAAATGGCCGAACCGCTCTTGTCAAGCGATTCGGCCAACAAAATTCTAAAAATTTGGGACAAGTACTACTGATTATTTTGTCCCGTGAGCATGCCGTCGAGGGTGCGCCAGGCGAGCTCGGCGCATTTGACGCGGGCGGGCATGTGCGAGATGTCCTGGAGCTGGGCGGCTTCGTCCAAGTCTTCCAAGTCTTCCTCGGAGAGCTGCTCGCCGCGGATCATGGCGAGGAAGAGTCCCGCCAAGCGACGTGCCTCCTCGACGGTCTCGCCGGTGATGAGGTCGGCCATGATGTCGGCACTGGCCTGGCTGATGGCGCAGCCGTGGCCGGTAAAGGAGGCCTCCTCGATCACGCCGTTCTCGACACGTAGCTGCAAGGTGAGCTCGTCTCCGCAGCTGGGGTTGATGCCGTCGTGCTCGTGCGTGGGGGCATCCATCTCGTACTTATAGTCGGGGTGCGAGTTGTGCTCCATAAACGTGGTGGAGGTGTACAGATTACCCATTGAACGTGCTCCAAACGTGATGCAGGCCGGCGATGAACTTGTCGATGTCGGCCTTGTCGTTGTAGAAGGCCACGCTGGCGCGGCAGCAGGCGAGGTTCTCGACGCCCAGCCAGGTGAGCAGCGGCTGCGCGCAGTGGTGGCCGGCGCGGATGCAGACGCCGTCCATGTCCATGATGCTCGCGACGTCGTGCGGGTGAATGCCCTTGACGTTAAAGCTCACAACGCCGTGGTGGTTGTCCCAATAGATGGAGCCGATGATCTGGACAAAGTCGAGCTGCATGAGCTCGCCCATCAGGTAGTGGACGAGTGCCTGCTCGCGTGCCTGGATGTTCTCGTAACCCACCGTGTTGACCAGGTAGTCGAGTGCCGCACCCGTGGCGAAGATGCCAGCGGCGTCCTGCGTGCCGGCCTCGAATTTCTCGGGGACGGGCGCCCAGACGGCGTCCTGCTCGGTGACCGAGTCGATCATCTCGCCGCCGGTGAGCATGGGCGGCATGGCGTTGAGCAGGTCCATTTTGCCCCACAGCACGCCGATGCCCATGGGACCCATGGCCTTGTGCGCGCTAAAGGCAAAGAAGTCGGCGCCCAGGTCGGCCACATCGACCGGCATGTGCGGTAGCGACTGCGCACCGTCGACGACCAGGTAGCCGCCGTACTTGTGCACGAGCTTGCCGAGGTTCTTGACCGGGTTCTCGACGCCCAGCACGTTGGAGACCTGTCCCACGGCCAGGATCTTGGTCTTGGGACCCACCTTGGCAAGAACCTCCTCGGTGGTGAGCTGGCCGGTCTTGGTGGGGTAGAGGTAGACGAGCTTGGCGCCGGTCTCGCGGCAGACCTGCTGCCACGGAATCAGGTTGGAGTGGTGCTCCATGATGGTGATGACGACCTCGTCGCCCGGTTCGAGCACTGTGGGCGCAAAGCTCTTGGCGACCAGGTTGAGCGACTCGCTCGTATTGCGGGTGAAGACGATCTCGTTGGCGTTGGGGGCGCCGATGACGTCGGCGATTTGCTGGCGGACCTTCGCGATGGCCTCGGTGGCCTCGACGGACAGCGAGTACAGGCCGCGCAGGGGGTTGGCGTTCATGCGCTGATAGAAGTCGCGCTCGGCGTCGAGCACACAGGCAGGGCGCTGCGCGGTGGCGGCGCTATCGAGGAAGGCGATCTCGGGGTGCTGCTGGAACAGCGGGAACTGGCCCTTGTAGGGGTTGGTCTCGATGTCCACGGTGGGCCAGCCGCGCGAAGCCTCGTCGCTGGCGTCGAGCTCCATGGGCTCGGGGGCAGTACAGGTGTCGCATTTAACGTGCTCGGTGTCGATCATGCGAGCTCCTCCTCAAAGTTATCGATCAGGTTGTTGCCCAGGCGGACAATGGCGGCGCGGGTGCGCTCGTCGGTGGCGGAAAGCGCGGCGTCCTCCAGCTTGGCGCGGATGAACAGGTCCTCGGCGGCGTTTTGGTCAAGGCCGCGGCAGGCGAGGTAGAACAGCTGCTCGTCGCGGACGTGACCGATGGTGGCGCCGTGGTTGCCGGCGACATCGTCCTCGTCGCAGAGAATGACGGGAACGGTCTTGTTGTCGACGCCCTTGTTGGCCAAAAGCACCGTCTCGCGCTCGGTGCCGGTTGCGCCCTTGCAGCCGTGCACGAGGTCGATGGTGCCACGGTAGACTTTCTTGGACGTGCCGGTCAGCACGCCGTTGGCGTCGATCTCGCACTCGGTCTTGCGACCGCGGTGGCGCAGCTCGTAGTTAAAGTCGCGCACCTGCTCGCGGGCGCCCAGGTAGTCAGTATCGATGGTGACCTTGGCGGTATCGCCCAGCAGGTCGCCGGCAAGGCCGGTGGCGCTGGCGCCGGCACCCAGGACGGTGTGCTGCACGTTGACGCGCGCGCCCTCGTCCAGGAACAAGCCGGTGTCGTCGAGCGCGATCCAGCTATCGTCGAGCGTCTGCGTGCAGGCCACGTTGACGGTGGCGTACTCGTGGGCACACACGCGTAGCACGGAGCCCACGACACCCTCGCCGGTAACGGGGGAGTCTAGGGCAATAAGCAGATCGAGCGTCGACTGAGGACGGGCAACGACGTCGATGGCGGCGATGGCCGCGGCTGCATCGACACCGCTCACGCGCACAGTAACTGTGGCGTGCTTGTATGCGGGCACATCGATGACGATGCGCTTGGTAGCGTGCTCGGCCATGTAGGCGTAGGCAGCCTCGCCCATGCCGGTTTCGAAGGCCTCAGCGGGGGAGAGCTCCTCCTCCAGTTTGATAGCCCCGGCCTGGTAGACGGAGGTCGCAGGCACGTCGAGCTCGGTCTCGGGCGTGATACGGGCGCGGTCGGCGGCATCGCCGGGGGCGGAGGCGCGGCGCTCGGGGAAGCGCTCGGCCATAGCGTCCATGGCGGCTTCAAACGCGTCTGCCACGCCGGTAAACTGCTCGTCCAAGCCCTCGACCTCAACGGCCTCGGTGGGAGCGGCGGCAAGCTCGTCAGAGAGCTCGAGCTTGGTCTGGTTCATCTTGAGCCAATCCCAAGTGGCAGCAGGCATCGCATTAACCTGCTCGAGCGTGGTAGCAGCGGTGTTCGTGGTCTGTTTCATTATCCGATCGCTCCTTCCATCTCGAGCTTGATCAGGTTGTTCATCTCGACGGCGTACTCCAGCGGCAGCTCCTTGGAGACCGGGTTGGCAAAGCCGTTGACGATCATGGTGCGGGCCTCTTCCTCCGAGATACCGCGGCTCATCAGGTAGAACACCTTGTCGTCGCCGATGCGGCCGATGGTGGCCTCGTGGCCGATGTCGACGTTCTTGGCGCGGATGTCCATGGCGGGGATGGTGTCGGAGCGGCTCTGGTCGTCGAGCATGAGCGACTGGCAGCTCACGGTTGCCTTGGAGCCCTCGGCCTTAGGAGTGGCCACGATGGAGCTGCGGAAGGTCTGGATGCCGCCGCTCTTGGAGATACCCTTGGTCTCGACAGTTGCCGAGGTCTCGGGCGCGTTGAGCACGACCTTGCAGCCGGTGTCGAGGTTCTGACCGGCGCCGGCAAAGGTGATGCCGGTAAAGCTCGAGCGGGCGCGTCGGCCGTTAAGCACGCTCATGGGGTAGAGGTAGCCCACGTGGCTACCGAAGGAGCCGCTGATCCACTCGATGTCGCCGTCCTCGTCCACGCGCGCACGCTTGGTGTTGAGGTTGTACATGTTTTTGGACCAGTTCTCGATGGTCGAGTAGCGCAGGTGCGCACGCTTGCCCACAAAGAGCTCGACGGCGCCGGCGTGGAGGTTGGCCACGTTGTACTTGGGCGCGGAGCAGCCCTCGATAAAGTGCAGGTCGGCATCGTCCTCGACAATGATGAGCGTGTGCTCAAACTGGCCGGCGCCCTTGGCGTTAAGGCGGAAGTAGCTCTGCAGCGGGAAGTCCAACTTGGTGCCCTTGGGCACGTAGACAAACGAGCCGCCCGACCATACGGCGCCGTGCAAGGCCGCAAACTTGTGGTCGGTGGGCGGGATGAGCGTCATAAACTTCTCGTGGATGAGCGGTTCCCACTGTGGATCGTGCAGGGCTTCTTCAATACCGGAGTAGACGATGCCCATCTTGGACGCCGTGTCCTGCATGTTGTGGTAGACGAGCTCGGAGTCGTACTGCGCGCCGACGCCCGCCAGGTAGCTACGCTCGGCCTCGGGGATGCCCAGGCGCTCAAAGGTGCTCTTGATGTCGTCGGGCACCGACTCCCAGTCGTGCTTTTGGTCGGTGTTGGGTTTGACGTAGGTGACGATGTTGTCCATGTCCAGGCCCTCGATGGAGGGGCCCCACGTCGGGTCGGTGAAGCGGTTGAAGATCTCGAGGGACTTTAAGCGCAGGTCGAGCATCCACTGCGGCTCGTCCTTCTTGGCGCTGATCTCGCGCACGATGTCGGGCGTGATGCCGGCGTCGAGACGCTCGAATCCCTCCTCGCCATAGGTGAAGTCGTAGAGGCTGCGGTCGATGTCCGCGACCTCGGTGCGGTTCTTGGTCATTGCGTCGCCCCTTTACGCCTTCTGCTCGGCAGCGGCGGCCTCGGCCTGGGCGCGCTGCTCGGCGGCCTCGCGCTCGAATGTCTCAAAGCCGTTCTTGTCGATCCAGGGGATGAGCGAGGCGTCGTCCTCGCGCACGATGTGGCCCTTCACCATAACGTGGACGCGGTCGACATCCAAGTGCTCCAGGATGCGCGTATTGTGCGTGATGATGAGCATGGAACCGTCGCAGCTCTTGCGGTAGGCGTCCATGCCGTGGCTGACGGTGGAAAGTGCGTCGACGTCCAGACCTGAGTCGGTCTCGTCGAGGATGGCGAGCTTGGGCTGCAGCAGCAGGAGCTGGAGCATCTCGACCTTCTTCTTCTCGCCGCCCGAGAAGCCCACGCCCAGCTCGCGGTTGAGATAGGCGGTATCCATGTTGAGCTCGGCAGCGAGCTCCTTCACGCGGCGGCGGAACTCCTTACCCTTCATCTCCAGGCCGGGGCGACCGGCGATGCTGGCGCGCAAAAAGCTCGACAGCGGCACGCCCGGGATCTCGACCGGGGCCTGGAAGCTCAGGAACAGGCCGGCGCGCGAGCGCTTGTCGGTGGTGAGCTCGGTGATGTCCTGGCCGTCAAAGACGATACGGCCGTCGTTGACCGTGTAGACGGGGTCGCCCATGACCAGGTGGCCGAGGGTAGACTTGCCGGCGCCGTTGGGGCCCATCAGCACGTGGGTCTCGCCGGCGGCGACGTTGAGGTTGACATTGTGGAGGATGGTCTTCTCGTCCACGGAGGCGGTGAGACCTTCGATGGAAAGCAGCGGATTTGCGCTCATGCTGTCCCTCTCTGTATATGGTGTACTCATAGGTGTACTAAACCCTAGGAATCTTCTCGGAATAAAGTTACTATGGGTTCGGCGTTAGTCAAGGGAAAACCCGACTAATCCACTCGACTTTTCAAATTCTGGGACAAAATAACCTGTTGTGTTTGTCCCACTTACTTAAGATTTGGGACAAACAAACCTGGTTATGTTGTCCCAGATGCGATGGGAGGGTAGGTATGCTCATTTCTTCTAAGGGCCGCTATGCCCTCCGGTTAATGATCTATATCGCGGCGCTGGGTGACGCCGAGGGCAAGATTGCTCTGCGCGAGGTTGCCGACCGTGAACATATCTCGCAAAAGTATTTGGAGCAGCTGGTTCGTCCGCTTATGAAGGCGGGCCTGCTTAAGAGCGTGCGCGGCAAAGGCGGTGGCTACATGATGGCCAAGGACCCCGCCGAGGTGTGTGCTGGCGACATCCTGCGCGCTGTCGAGGGCAGCACGGCGCCCGTGGCGTGCGACGGCATCGACAACAGCTGCACCCGCAGCGATTTGTGCTCGACCGTCAAGTTCTGGCGCGGTCTGGACGACGTGATCGAAAAGTACGTCGACGGCGTGACGTTGGCCGACCTGGCCGCCGTCCCCGAGATCAACTTTGACATTAAGCTGTAGGGCTGCAAATGGCATCTCTCGACAAGGTGTATAAGCAAATTGAAGTTTTTGCTCGGGAATGTGACGCCGAGAAGGTTGTGCTGTTTGGTTCCCGCGCTCGAGGTGATAACTTGCCTAAGAGCGATGTTGACATCGCCGTAGCAGGTTGCCGGGATTTCGGCCGGGTGTCATATTTGATCGAGGAGCGTCTTGATACTCTTTTAGATGTAGATGTCGTCAATCTCGATGAGCCCTTATCGCAGCAATTGCTCGATGAAATTGCCAGGGATGGTGTGATTCTGTATGAAAAAATATGAGAACTTTGCCAGCGCCTTGGCGAATCTTGAGGATGCGCCCAATCAGGATCTCAACAATGATTTTGTTCAGAGTGGATTGATTAATAAGTTCAATCTTCAATTTGAACTGAGCTGGAAGCTCCTTAAGCGTCTGCTCGAGTATGAGGGCGCCACGCTTGCCGCGTCGGGGGTCTCCTCGTGCCATCTTGAAGGAGTCCTACCGATTCTACGACTTTATTGATGAGGCGGCCTGGCTAGATATGCTCAGAGATCGCAATACGAACGTCCATATCTATGACAACAAGCTCGCTCAAGATTTGATTCAGCGCATCTTGAACGTCTATATCCCTGCTTTCTGCCAGTTGAGGGACGGGTTGATGGAGCGTTACGGCGAGCTTCTGTTGGCGCCCGACGACCAGTTTGTTTAATTCCTTAAGATTTCGTAATTCCTTAAGATTTCGCGGAGGGTTGTTGCCGTTTACCGAGGGGTTGTTGTGTAACAACGGGCGAGCTGCAATACTTATTTTTATCTTTGCAAACTGCACTTTAACTACACCAATGCAGGGAGGATCTTATGCAGCCCAAGCATTCTGCGATTGTCGCGGGCCTGACGCTGGCGCTTTCGTTTGGCACCGTTACCGCACCCGCCCCCGCCGCCGCCGAGGAGCTCACGCCGGGCGTTGCCTCGGATGCCACCGATATCGACAAAGGTCTCTACACCCAGCAGTCCTTCTCGGGCGTGCTGAGGTCGGTCCAGGGCGTTTCGTTTGTCAACGTGACTCCCGAGATGAAGTACTTTACCAAGTACGAGAGCCATGGCAACTACAACCAGGGCTTTTCGTATGGCGACGGCTATAACGCGCTGGGCTATTACCAGTTCGACCGTCGATGGTCGCTCATTCCGTTTATGAAGCAGGCCTACAACTACAACCCCGAAAAATACAGCATGCTCAAGGATGCGATTGATCGCGGCAGCGAGATTTCCAACGCGTGCAATGCCATGTACGAGAACGGCCAGCTCACCGAGCTGGGCCATATCGCGCAAGATGCCTTCCAGGGTGCGTACAACACCGATCCTGTTGAGTTCTCAGCACTTCAAGATGCCTATGCGTATAACTCGTACTATGCGGTGACCGAGGCGTGGCTCAAGAGCGGCCTGGGTATTGATATTTCGGGCCGCGCCGATTGCGTCAAGGGCATGGTGTGGAGCATCACCAACATGTGCGGCACCGGTGGTTGCAGGGACTTCTTCCGCTGGGCAAACCTTTCTAACAGTATGACCGATCGCGAGTTTGTGACGGCGCTTTCCAATAGCGTGGTCAACAATGTCGCCACCAAGTATTCGAGCCAGCCCCAGTATCATGAGGGCTGGAAGAACCGCTACTGCAACGAGCTAAAGGACTGCTTGGTTTATATCGCTGAGGACGAGGCTGCCGCCGCGACACCCGTGCAGCCCGAGCCCACACCGGCGCCCTCTCCGACACCTGATTCGAATGACGACTCGAGTGACGATGCCAACGATGACAGGATGGATGCGCCCTCGACCGATACTGACGGTAATGGCTCTGCTGGTGGCACTACCAACGACGGCTCTACTTCGAATGGCTCTGCTGCGGGCGATTCGTCTTCAAGCTCTGCCGGCAATACGGATAGCGACGCTTCTGGTTCGACCGACGCTGGCACCTCTAACTCATCCACCGGTTCGAGCGATTCGTCCGTTGACACCGGCTCTAACAACGGCTCCGGCTCTGACGCAACTCCTGATTCCGATGCTTCCAAGGACGACTCGAATAAGGCGCCGGACGCTCCCGTTGCTTCGCCGGACAAGAAGCCTTCTTTCTCCGTGCAGCTTGGTTCTACGCTGGGCTCTTCGCTGATGGCTGGTGTCAATAACGGCTCGACCCAGAACAAGGACAACTCTGATCAGGTTTCCACGGAAAAGTCCGAGGCCGCAAAGGGCGACTCCAAGGACAAGGCTTCCGAGAAGACCGAATCCGATAAGGGTTCTAGCTCTGATGAGAAGGGCGACAAGTCCGCTCAGGAGAAGGACGAGGGCAAGAAGTCTGAATCTGAGGAGAAGGACGAGAACAAGGACGGAAAGAAACAGTCCAAAGACGACGAGAGCGGTGCTGACAACCAGGTCCAGGAGCAAAATGACTCCAAAACGGTGACCACCACGACCACGACGACTACAACGACCAAGTCATCTGGCGGCAATATGCCCAAGACGGGCGACTTGATCGTGATGGCGAGCCTTGCCAGCGCAAGCTTGGCCACGCTGGGTGCCACGTCTATCGTAAGTGGTAAGCATAAGCTCGATCAGCAGAAGAAGACTTCTGGGGAGGACGGCTCGGAGGAGTAGCCTCTTGGTTGCTAGATAACTAAAGAGTTGGGACGGGGTCCGGTGCGAATGCATCGGGCTCCGTTTTGTTGTGTAACGATTAGTTATGCCCCCTCACACCTCTTGTTGCTACCGTTGCCCGATAGGTTCGCGCGGCGTCGTCGGTACGCGCGAGGCGGTCATTACAATTGGCATCGTGCAGCGATTTAGGGGGAACGTTTTGGTGTCTGAACAGGCAAATGTTGATTGTGCTGCTGGCTTTGGCGTGCGCTTGATCGGCTGTGCCGACGATGCGGTTTTGCCCATTGGCATGCACGACTATGCGGAGGCCCTTGGTTGCTGCATGCTGGTTGACAAGACCATGTTTATTGCCGATGTGCTGGATTGCGACGCGTCCGTTGTGGTGTGCTGTCGACCCGAGGGTTTTGGCAAGAGCATGAACTTGTCGATGCTCAGGGCTTTTCTGGAGCGTCCAGCGGTCGGTCGCTCTGGTCAGCGTTTGTTTGCCGATGCTCAGATTTGGGATGCGAACGGCGGGCGCTATCGGGATGAGTATGCTTGCTATCCGGTGATATCGCTGGACTTTTCTGGCGTTGGGAGGCGTGGCCCCGCTGTTGCCGGCGTCGTGCGCGATGCCCTTTCGGGCGAGTGCGCTCGCTTGTTGGCGCTCTTGGAGGCTCCGGATTTAGCTCGAGATAAGGTGCGTCACATCGAACGTGTCGCGCGTGGCGTGGCGAGCGCGGACGAGGTTGACTCGGTGCTCGGTGTGCTCATAGAGCTGCTGGAGATTGCCTGCGATGAGCAGGTTGTATTGCTCGTTGATGGGTACGATGCGGCGTGGTCTCGCCGTGCGAGCGCGAGGGACGCTTCCGACGCCGATCCGGCAGAACTACTTGACCGTGCGCTGTTTGACGCCATTGCCACTGCGCGCGATTCGTTGCGGCTGACGTGTCTGATGGGGGAGTGTCCCGGTCCCGCCGAAGCGGCGCTTTCTTCGCGCGGCTGCTCGTATTGTCTGACGACGCCGCTGTCGGCGTGGTGTGACCGTTGGTTCGGTTTTTCGGATGCCGAGGTCGAGGCTCTGTTGAATCATGCTGGGCGCGAGGAATACCTGGATGATGCGCGTGAATGGCTCGAGGATATCGGTTTGGCAGGGCCTATTGCTCGAGTCCAGTGCGTGTGATCGGTTTTCTGGGCCGAGGCTGCACGGCGCCTGTGCGTGCCGATCTGTATGGATATGCCGATTGTCTGAGTAGGGTAGTTGCCGGGTGGAATCTCGACCGCCTTTCGGTCTTGTTTGATTTGCTCGAGGCCCATGGGTGCGCTGAGGTCCCGCTTTGTTTGGGCACTGCAGAGCCAGATGTCTCGCCTGACGATGGCATGTGGACAGCGCTGTATCTGTCCGGTTTTCTCACGACGGATATGACTGAGGAGCCGGAGCATGGCGATCGCCTCCGTGCTTTGCGATTGCCCAATAACGAGCTTCGCCAGGCCTTGCGTCTAGTGATTATTGAGTGGTTTGAGTGCGCTGCAGAAGACATTCGAGACGTCGATGCGTTTCGCGACGGGCTGTGCCATGGGAACGAGGATACCGTGAGGCGGGCGCTAAGCCGCATCTTAGGAGATGCGGGAATCGGTGCGACCGACCCAGATGCGCCGCTGCCATATCATCTGCTCTTGCAGGGGCTCTGCTTTGGCTTGCCGGGCTATGCCAATCCTGCCTCGAGGCGAAAGTGTGGCGCGGGTCGCTGGGACATCCAGGTTTTTCCTACGGGCGCCGTGTTCGACATAGCCGATACGATCGGTATGCTCGATGAACGTCCGCTGATAACGATTAACATGATGTATGACCCCGGTGTGGATGCGCTGGGCCTGGAATTGCTGGCCGTGCAGGCGCTGCTCGACATAGAGCGCGACGGCATCGACGAAATCCGTGTGCCGCGACCCGGCGTTGGCCGCATGCGCTGGGGGTTTGGGTTTGATGGACAGCATGTGGCTACGGTGTACCAGCGGCTTTAAGAGCTGAGGTGTTTCCGGCTTCCGTTACTCGGTGTCCTTCATGGGTGGCATGGGCTTCCAGTTGGGATCCTTAACGATCTTGCGGGCGTCCTTCATGCCACGGCGCAGCGCCGGAATACCGGTCTTAAAGCACTTATCGACCGCAGCCAGGCGAATGAATTCCTTGCAGAAGGTCGCGGCGTTGCCCAGACGGAACAGCACTGGGTGGTAGTCGCCGTAGATCTGCATGTAGCGTGCCAGATAACCGCGGTTGCGCATGATGTAGTAGCGGTTGGTGTCGCTCGTGGAGTTGAGTTGGCGCTTACCGGCGATGTCCCAGTTAGAGACAGCGCGGGCACGCTTGAGCACCACGTCGGCAACAACGGCGGCGGGGAAGTGCTGGCTGGCTACGTAGCCGTAGCAGGCATCGTCGCCGTAGATAAAGAAGCGCGCATCGGGCAGGCCAATCTTGTCGACCACGCGGCGCGAGAACATGCCGCCCTCAAAGCACAGTTGGTTCATGGTGCGGTAGCCCTCGGGACCCAGATCCCACTTGGCGATGGGGTTGGGGATACCGAGCGAAAGGATGAGCTGGTACTGCCAAAAGAAGGCACCGCCGTCAAAGTCCAGGCGCGAACCCTGGATGACATCGTAGCGGTCGGTCCACTTGGCAAGACGCTCGATGCCTTCGGGGATGACGAGCACGTCGTCGTCCATCACCCAGAACCACTGGGCCCCCAGATCGTAGGCGCATTTAGTGCCAGCGGAGAAGCCGCCCGCACCGCCGCCGTTTTCGAGCTGCGGGGCGTAGATGACACGGTCGGTGCCGCCCTGCGCGTCGGGCTGCTCGGTGTCGATGCCCCACAGGCTGGCCAGGCGCTCGTTGAATGCGGTGCACATGGCCTCGGTCTCGCGCGAATTCTCGTTATCGACAATCACGATGCGCCAGGGCGTTGCCGTGAGCTCGGTCATGGAGTCGAACAGGTTGGCCAGGAGTTCCTGGCGCTTGTACGTAACGACAACGATGGCGAGCTTATCGATGGGAGCGGGAAGGGTTGAAGGCATGGGGCAATATATCCTTTCACGCGCGGCGGGCGAGCGCTGCGCGGAAGCTATCGAATACGTCCTTGGGACTGTTCTATTGTAAAGGCTCACCGCACCTTGTCGGCAAGCTTTGAATAAAACGCAGGAACCTGCCACGGGTGTAGCGGCTTTGGCGTCTGACGGCAGCGTGTCTATTGCCGCTTGAGCTAGCGAGCGATAAGGCTTCTAGCTGCATCGATGATGAGAAGCGCCAGAGCAAAGACGATGCTAATGACGGTACCCGTGACGATACATATAGCTGCCGGGCTGTTTTGGCTGACCAGTATGTTTGCGAGCAGGGTGTTGAAGACGGGACGCCACAGGCTACTGGTGAGCGACTGCATCACATAGAAACCGAGCGTGGCGGTCGATAAGGTGACGATGACACCTGCATTCCGCGGATTGCCTAAGGCCCTGCGTCGGGTAGCCGCAAAGAGCAAGGAGGCGGCAGCGAGGGCAAACGAGATCAACGAGGTCGATTTGTAGGAGAGGACTGCCATCGCCGTGAGGTTGCCGGTGAAGGAGAGTGCTCCTTCCAGGATGGTGGCGAGCGCCAAAATCGCAGCGAGCGACCGCATGCCCAAGGCGCCCGCCCTGTCCGAATCCATGACATCGGTAACGTCGCGGAGCAGACCGCCGATCAAAAACGCGATTACGTACGTGGCAGCGCTCATGAGCTTCTGGAGCCAAGAAAACTCGCCGGTGCTTGTCGTACTCATGGCGGCTATATACCCGTTAACAACAAATGCGAGGATGCCCACGGCGATGACCGTCGTCGTGTAGCTCTTCTGGGAGAGTCGACTCTTAGCCAGTCCAAACCATGGCGCCATGAAGACCGTGGCGGCATAGACCCAGATAAACTCAAGGCCTAGCGTGTACCAGTACTGCGTGTTGAGGGTAACGTCGGGAATGGGGGAGACGACCGTGGACCACGCGAGCGCCACGAGGCAATAAAACGCAGTGGGCATAACGACCTTGCCCAGGCGCTGCGCCGTCCGTTGCATTTGCGACTTCCACGTTGCCCCACCGTCCCAAGCACTCGCGGCCGAGGCGATGAGAAAATAGCCCGAGATCATAAAGAAGACCTCGTTGGCCCAGCAGCCAAGCAGGTTAATAAAACCGAGCACGCCGGAATAGGGGGACATCGCAAGTGGGGCATATTCCACGGCGCCGACGCAGACGGCTTGGAAGGTCCACTGAAAGGTGTGGAACACCGCGATGCCGGCGACCGCGACCAAACGCAGTGCTTCGATGGGTATGTTGCGTGCGGCTTTGGGCTGCATGACGTCCTTTCTTATCGGTTTGCCTCTGCGAGCTCCATAGATTATATAAACGCCCGCTGGCGCGCTGACCCTTTGATACCATGAAACGACAGGTATTTCCTAAGGAGCACATTTGTCTACTAACGCCTCTGGCAGCCCTGTTCTGTCGCTGCTTATTCCCATTTACAATGTTCAGCGCTACCTGCGCGAGTGCCTCGATTCCGCCCTGGCGCAGACGCTCAAGGACATCGAGATCATCTGCATTAACGACGGGTCGACCGACAACTCGCCGGCGATTATCCGCGAGTATATGGAGCGCGATGGGCGCGTCAAGATGATCGACAAGGCCAACAGCGGCTACGGCGACTCGATGAACCACGGTCTGGAGATGGCGCGTGGCAAGTACGTTGGCATCTTGGAGTCCGATGACTTTATGGCGCCCGACGCACTCGAAAAGCTTGTCTCGGCCGCCGATAGCAATAATGCCGACTTCGCGAAGGCGAACTTTGACCTGTATTGGTCGAAGCCGGAGGAGCGCCGAGAGCTGATGGAACTCTTTAAGGCTAAGGATTGCAACAAGCCGGTGTGCCCGAGTGATACCGTTGATGCCTTTTCGCTTAAGCCGTCGATTTGGTCTGCGGTGTATCGTCGCGAGTTCTTGAATCGTAATGGCGTCCGATTCTTGCCGACGCCTGGGGCCGCGTTTCAGGATGCCTCGTTTACCTTTAAGGTGCTTGCCCTTTCCGATACGGCGGTTTACCTGCATGACTCCGTGCTTTCATATCGCCAGGATAACGAGGGGTCTTCGGTCAATTCTCCTAATAAGGTTCATTGCGTTAATGATGAGTACGCCGAGATTCATCGCTGGATTGTTGAGGATTACGCCGAGTCGCACTCTTCGCAGGATGTTGCCAAGCTGCTTAGGTTTGCAAATATCATTAAATACGATTCGTATATGTGGAGCTACATTCGCCTGAATCCCAAGTTTTACGCTGAGTTTTTGGACCGTATGGCCCAAGAGTTTCATGGGGCGCTTGAGGCTCATGAGTTTGAGCTGACGGACCTTAAGCCGTGGAAGCGCGCAAACCTGAAGGCTATTGTCGACGACCCGCAAAAGTGGCTGGCAGAGTCTTCGGACTTTGCCGGTGCCGGCGCGATGTGTCGCGCGAAGCATTATGCGCGTGTTGGTGGCCCGGGCGTGGTTGTGGCATTCGTCTTGGATGCAATTAAGAAATAGGGGAGTTATGGTAAACCCGAAGGTCACATTTATCGTCCCTGTTTATAACACCCAGGAATTCCTGCCTCGTTGTTTTGACTCCCTTTTGAATCAGACTTGTCCAGATATTGAGATTATTGTCGTGAACGATGGCTCACCGGATGGCTCCGCAGCGATTATTGATGAATATGCTCGAATGGATTCTCGCGTGCGCGTTGTCGAGAAGTCTAACGGGGGGCTGTCATCTGCCCGTAATGCCGGCATGGATGTTGCGCGTGGCGCCATTATCGATTTCGTTGACTCGGATGATTACGTCGAGCCTAATCTTGCCGAATTCTTGGTTGGTACGTTTGCCGAGGAGCATCCGGAGATTGTTGTGTTTGGAGCTGAGTGCGAACCTGCTGAACTGGCCTCTAAGCGCATCCAGCAGCTTCTTTCTCCTGAGGCGTGCGTGTTTGAGTCGTTTGATTCGGCGCTGCTGTTTTCTGCGAATGCGCAGCCCTATGTCTGGCGTGCGGCTTATTCTCGTGAGCTGATTGAGCGTGAGTCTTTGCGTTTTGCCGAAAATGTCCGGTTTGCCGAGGACGTTGTGTTTCAGTTTGAATCGTATCCGCTGTCTGCCAGGACGGTCCTTGCGCCTGATCGGCTGTATCACTATGTGATGCAGGAGAAGTCGCTGACGCATACGTTCAATGCGGGCGTCAAGCGCATGGACAAG
>URUC01000049.1 GCA_900550965.1 uncultured Collinsella sp.
CTTCGCGAAGCCCAGTTTCCGAGAGAAAGTGTCCGGCTGCCGCCCCGGCCGGCCAGGTCAACTACACCGTGTGCTGCGGCAGGTCCTGCAGGGCGATGACGTCCATGCCCATGTCATTGGCGCTGCCATGACCCTGCTGGTCCTCGCGCACCGCCTCGATGGCACTCACATACGTGTTGGCGGCAGACATCGCGGTCACGCAGGTCACACCGCGTCGCACCGCCTCGGTGCGCAGCAGATAGCCGTCGCCGCGCGAGCCCGGACCGTACGGCGTGTTGATGATCACCGCGATCTTGCCATCGGCGATGAGGTCGCCGATGTTGGGGCGCTCGCCGTCGTGCGGGCCGCTAATCTTCTCCACGATCTCGCACGTCACGTTGCCTCCACGCAGCACGCGCGCCGTACCCTCGGTGGAGCAGATGTCAAAGCCCAGGTAACGCAGGATACGCGCGACCGAAAGGATGTGGCGCTTGTCGCGGTCGCACACGCTGATGAATACCTTGCCGGCGCTCGGGTCGGGCAGCTTGTAGTCGATCGCCAGCTGCGTCTTGGCGTATGCCTCGGGATAGCTCTTAGCGATACCCATGACCTCGCCCGTCGACTTCATCTCGGGCCCCAGGATGACGTCGGCGCCCGGGAAACGACCCCAGGGCATAACGGCTTCCTTCATGCAGAACCAGTCCAGCTGACGTTCGTCGCTCGGCAGGCCCAAGCTCGCGATGGAATCGCCTGCCATGATGCGCGCCGCGCATTTGGCCAGCGGCACGCCGGTGGCCTTGGAGATAAACGGCACGGTACGGCTGGCGCGCGGGTTGGCCTCGATCACGTAGACGGTCTCGCCCTTGATGGCATATTGCACGTTGACCAGACCGCGGACTCCCAGCGCCATCGCGATGCGGCGCGTGGTCTCGCGGAGCTTCGCCTGCAGGCTCTCGCTAAAGCTGAACGGCGGGATGCAGGTCGCGGAGTCGCCGGAGTGAATACCGGCTTCCTCGATATGCTCCAGGATGCCGCCGATGTATACCTCTTCGCCATCGCACAGGGCGTCGACGTCGGACTCGATCGCACCCTCCAGGAAGCGGTCCAGGTACACCGGGTAGTCGGGGCTAATGCGCGCAGCCTCGGCCATGTAATCGCGCAGATGCTCGGCATCGTAGGCGATCATCATGCCGCGGCCGCCCAGCACATAGCTCGGGCGCACCAGCAGCGGATAGCCGATGTGCGCGGCCACGGCCTCGGCCTCCTCAAACGAGGTGGCCTGGCCCGCCGGCGGGTACATGATGCCCAGCTTGTCGAGCAGAGCGGCGAAGCGCTCGCGGTCCTCGGCAAAGTCGATGGCATCGGGCTTGGTGCCCATAATGTTCACGCCGCTCTCCTCGAGCATGCGCGCCAGCTTAAGCGGGGTCTGGCCACCGAGCGTCACCACGACGCCGTCGGGGCGCTCGACATCGATAACGTCCATGACGTCCTCGTAGGTGAGCGGCTCAAAGTACAAGCGGTCCGAGGTGTCGTAGTCAGTCGAAACGGTCTCGGGGTTGCAGTTGACTATGATGGTCTCGAAGCCGCGAGCCGCCAGTGCGTAGCTCGCGTGCACGCAGCAATAATCGAACTCGATACCTTGGCCAATGCGGTTGGGGCCGGCGCCCAGGATCATCGCCTTGGGCTTGTCCGCCGGCGTGGTCTCGTCGGGAGCCACGCACTTCTTGGCATCCGGGCTCGTGCGGTAGATGTTCTCGTACGTCTTGTAGTGGTACTCCGTGGCGCTCGAAAACTCCGCAGCGCAGGTATCGACCGTCTTCATGCTGGGAACCACGCCCAGACCCTTGCGATAGGCGCGCACAAAGCGCTCGTCCGAGCCGGTCAGCGCGGCAATCTCGGCGTCGCTCGTGCCGTACTGCTTGAGCAGGCGCATCGCGTCGGCGTCGATATCCTCCACACGCAGGCCGCGGATGCTCTCCTGGACCTGCACCATATCGTTGATGCGGTTGAGATACCACGGATCGATACCGCAAACGGCATGGATGCGCGCAACATCCCAGCCACGGCGCAGGGCCTCGACTACAAAGAAGATGCGGTGTTCAGTCGGGGTGCCCACGGCCTGGGCGAGCTCATCGTCGCTCAGCTTATCGGCACCCTCCTTGCCGCCGGCGCAAATGCCCTGGTGTCCATCCTCCAGAGAGCGCATGGCCTTGCCAAAAGCCTCCTCAAAGGTGCGACCAATCGCCATGATCTCGCCCACGGCCTTCATGCGCGTGGTGAGCGTGGGGTCGGTACCCTTGAACTTCTCGAAGGCAAAGCGCGGCACCTTGACCACGCAGTAGTCGATCGTGGGCTCAAAGCAGGCGGGCGTGGCTTTGGTAATGTCGTTGACGATCTCGTCGAGCGTATAGCCCACGGCCAGGCGGGCGGCGGCCTTGGCGATGGGGAAACCCGTGGCCTTGGAGGCCAGCGCGGACGAACGGCTCACACGCGGGTTCATTTCGATGACGATCAGGCGGCCGGTCTGGGGGTTCACGGCAAACTGCACGTTAGAGCCGCCGGTCTCGACGCCGATCTTCTCCAAAATGGCGAGCGAGGCGACACGCATGCGCTGATACTCAAGATCGGAGAGCGTCTGCGCCGGCGCCACGGTGATGGAGTCACCGGTATGCACGCCCATGGGGTCGAGGTTCTCGATGGAGCACACGATGATGCCGTTGCCGGCGTGGTCACGCATGACCTCCATCTCGTACTCTTTCCAGCCCTCGATGGACTCCTCGACCAGCACCTCGTGGGCAGGCGAGAGTTCAAGGCCCTGGCTCACGATGGAGACGAGCTCCTCGTGGGTATGCGCGATGCCACCGCCGGCGCCGCCGAGGGTAAAGCTCGGACGCAGCACACAGGGGTATCCCACGCGCTCGGCGATGGCCTCGGCGTCTGCCACGCTGTAGGCATAGCCCGAGCGCGCGACCTCCAGGCCAATCTCGGCCATGGCCTCGTTAAAGAGCTTGCGGTCCTCGCCGCGCTCGATGGCGGCAAGGTCACAGCCGATCATCTCGACGCCGTACTTGTTGAGCGTGCCGTCCTTTGCCAGCTCGACAGCGGCATTCAGACCGGTCTGGCCGCCCAGCGTGGGCAGCAGCGCGTCTGGGCGCTCCTTCTTGATCACGCGCTCGATAAATTCGGCGGTGATGGGCTCGACATAGGTGCGGTCGGCAAGGCCCGGGTCGGTCATGATGGTCGCCGGGTTGGAGTTGACCAGGATGACCTCAAAGCCATCCTCCTTGAGCACCTTGCAGGCCTGGGCGCCGGAGTAATCGAACTCGCAGGCCTGGCCAATGACGATGGGGCCCGAGCCAATGACGAGGATACGCTTGATGTCGGTACGTTTAGGCATGTTAGTTCTCCTCGGTCTCGGTCGCGTCGGAACCATTGTCAGCGAAATTCCAGCCGGCCAGGCGGTCCTTCGCGGTGTCGATGTCCAGGTAGTTCTCCTCGCCGTCCATGAGTCGCATAAAGGCGGTAAAGAGATAGTGGGCATCGGTGGGGCCGGGCGAGGCCTCGGGATGATACTGGACCGAGAAGCACGGCGCGTCGAGCAGCTGGATGCCCTCGGCGGTGCCGTCATTGAGATTCACGTGCGTCAGGCGAATGCGGCCGAAACGCTCGTTCATCACGACCGGCGCGATACCGCGGCGTACCCAGATGCGCAGATCGCCATCGGCCGCGTGCTCGGTCTCGCCGCCCGAAAGCTCGGGGACGAGCTTGCCCAAGCTTGGGAACAGCAGTCCGAAGCCGTGGTTTTGCGCGGTAACCTCCACGCGGCGGCTGACTAGATTCATAACCGGCTGGTTGCCGCCACGGTGACCGAATTTGAGCTTTTCCATCTGGGCGCCGCACGCCAAGCTGATCATCTGGTGACCGAGACAAATACCAAAGACTGGCATCTTGCCGATCAGCTGCTGCACCTGCTCGTAGGTCTCTACCACAGCATCGGGGTCGCCGGGGCCGTTGGACAAAAAGACGCCATCAGGATTCATGTCGAGCACCTGCTGGGCAGGCGTATCCCACGGCACAACGGTGAGATCGCACCCGGCGCGGACTAGGCCCTCCAGAATGCCACGCTTCACGCCGCAGTCGTAGGCAACCACCTTGTGGCGGGCAGGAGCGGCGGCAGTGAGCGCAAAATTATGCTCGACGGGCAGGTCGCTCGCGGCAAAAGCATGGGGCTCGGGGCAGCTCACAGTCTTGACCAGGTTCTCGCCGACCAGCGTAGGCGCGGCGGACAGGCGCTCGGCAAGCTCGTCGACGTCAAAGATCTCCGTCGAGATTATGCCCATCTTGGAACCGTTGTCGCGCAGGTGGCGCACGAGAGCGCGGGTGTCGACGCCCTCGATAGCGACGATGCCGTGTGCACGCAGGTACTTCGGCACGCTGACGGTCGAGCGCCAGTTAGAAGGCGTGGCACACATGTCGTGGACGACCATGCCGCGCATGGCGGGAGCGCTCGCGGGGCGAGCGGTATCGCCGGGGAAGGCCGACTGGACATCGGTCTCGTCAATGCCGTAGTTGCCGATCTGCGGATAGGTCATGGTTACGATTTGGCCGGCATAGCTCGGGTCGGTCATGACCTCAAAGTAGCCTTCGAGCGACGTGTTAAAGCAGACCTCGCCGGTTGCGGTACCCTCGGCACCGCATGCACGGCCATAAAAAATGGTCCCATCCTCAAGATACAGGATGCAGGGACCGCAGGTGCCCTTGCTGGTTTTAGCCAGCATACGCTGGCACAGCTCGCTGGGCGCGAAGGTGCGGGCGGCAGCGCCCGCGATATGGTTGTTCGCCATAATTCTCCTTCCCGGTCTCACAGGACCGGCTTAAAGGTGTGTAGTTAGGCCTCGCGGTATTGTAACCGCAAGCATGCCTCATGGCGTTAATTTCATCGAAATGTTTACGAAATGATAATTATGACTTTCTATGCATAATGATTTTTTAATCCCCGTCCCAGAAAAATCATCCCGCGTGGGCTTGTGACTCACGCGGGATGATGGCCTCTTACTTTTTCTTGTCCTGTTCCAGCAGATCGGACGGTGAGCGATCGGGCTTGCCGCCGCGGAAAATCTCGCGGCCATGCAGACGATGCTCCAGGTCACGTTCGGCCTTTTCCTCATCAATCTTGGTCTGGCTCACCACCGGGTCCTCAATCAACGACGACACCGAGTTCACCTGCTTCTGAATGCGCTCGGCGATGGTGTCATCCATACTCACGATGCGCATCTTCCAGTCGATACTCGTAGCGTTGGATGAGCTCTTGGTCCACACGAACGTCAGGATGGCGCTCTGGTGGCCCTGGGCGGGAAACATGCCAAAGAAGGAATCGTGCTGAATGTTGCTATCCTCGTCGATATAGGCGTGAACGTTATACACCACGCGGTCGATCTTATCGTTGAGCAGCGCGTTGGTCGCAAGCGCCGCGGCCTGAATCTGCCCGTTGGACAGCAGTTCGAGCTCGTTGGCAGACGATGTGTCCAACACCGTCACCTCGACCGTGCCCGTACGCTCATCGGCTTCATCGACGGTAAAGTCGAGCGGGAACTGCGTAAAGCCATTACCCCATTCGAGTCCACCCTTGAGCGCCGTCGAAACGGTATCGACCGAAACGCTCTCGGACAGGTTGGCGGTGTTCAGGCGACGCATCACGCCGTAGCCAATCTGCATGCCCACGATCAGCACCAAAATACCAATGACCACGGCCATCGCGGTCTTCGTAATGGTATGACTCACCTGCGAACCCGAAGGATCGTCCTCGGACAGCGGGTCGATATGTTTTGCCTGGCTCGCGCGGTCCTCACTGCGCAGCTGCGCTAGCGCAGCTTTGTCACCGCGCTTGGCCGCAGCCTCCTTCTCACGCATGCGCTCGGTTCGCTTTTTGGCAAGCGTGGGATCCAAGACACCGGATGCATCGATTTCGGAGAATAACTCCGTCACTTCTTCCGGAGTCAAAGGGTTCTTGTCAGCCATAAACTTCCTGTCATATCAATCAGTCGAGCTCGTGCGCACGCGCACCTTCGAACTGCATTCGATAGTAACGGGCATAGGTGCCGCCACGGGCGAGAAGCTGTTCATGCGTGCCACGTTCCACAACGCGACCATGCTCAACGGTCGCAATCTCATCGGCGTGTTTAATGGTCGAGAGACGGTGGGCGATGATGATCGTGGTACGGCCGCGTGCCAGCTCTTCGAGCGACTCCTGAACCGCTTCCTCGCTTTCGTTATCCAAAGCACTCGTCGCCTCATCCAAAATAAGGATCTTGGGATTCTTGAGAAACACGCGCGCAATGGCGACGCGCTGCTTTTGACCACCCGAAAGACGGCTGCCGCGCTCGCCCACCACGGTGTCGTAGCCTTGCGGAAGCGACTCGATAAAGGTATCGATATTGGCGCGGCGGGCGGCCTCGGCGATCTCTTCTGCCGTGGCGCCCGGCTTGCCGTAGGCGATGTTCTCGCCGATTGTTCCGTCAAACAGGTAGACATCCTGCTGCACCAGGCCGATAGCGCGGCGCAGGCTCTGCTGCGTCACATCGCGCACGTCCTGACCGTCGATGCTAATGGACCCAGCGGCAACGTCGTAAAAGCGCGGCAGCAGCGAACAGGTCGTGGACTTGCCACCGCCCGAAGGGCCAACCAAAGCGATGGTCTGCCCGGACTTGATGGACAGATCCATATGGTCGATAACGGGACGCTCGTCGGCATCGCCCTCGCCCAGCTCAACATCCTCGTAGTTAAAGCACACGTCGTGATAATCCACGGCGCCGGCGGTCACCTGCAGATCCATGGCGCCCGGCTTGTCCTGGATATCCGGCGCGGTCGAGAGCACCTCGTCCATGCGCTTAAAGCCGGCGATGGCCTTCTGATACGTTTCGGCCGAATTGACGAGTGTCTCGAGCGGCGTGCAGAACAGCGAAATATAGAGTGCAAAGGTCGCCATATCGACCGCCTGCAGCTGTCCCTGGGCGACCAGCCAGCCGCCCAGCAGTACCACGATCACATAGAGCACACCCGAGAGCAGGCCATACGTCGCAGTATAGACGCCCATGGCGTGATACATGTTCTCCTTGGACGAAAGATAGCGATTGTTGGAGGCGCGGAACTTGAAGCGTTCGGTCTCCTCATTGGCAAAACTCTTGACCACGCGCATGCCCGCCAGCGAATCCTGCAGCTGCGCATTGATGCCGCTGATCTTTTTGCGGTTGTCGCTAAAGACCTCGCGCATGCGCATGTTCTGCCAAAACATGATGACCGCAAACGCTGCTGTCACCACAGCCATGGCAAGCGCCAGCACCGGGGCGATGGTAAAGAGGATCACAAACGAGCCGATAATCTCGATGCCGCAGATGATGATCCACTCGGGCACGTGATGCGCCGCCTCGCAGATATCGAACAGGTCGTTGACCACGCGGCTCATCATGTCGCCCGAGCTGTTACGGTCGAAGTACGCAAAGCTAAAGCGCTCGTACTGGTCAAACAGGTCCTCGCGCATCTTGGACTCCATGCGCGCGCCCATCACGTGGCCCCAGTAGCTCACAAAGTAGCGGCAGGCGCAACGGACGGCATACATCAACACCAAGCCCACCGCGATCATGCCGAGCGCCTGCATAATGGCAGCCTGACCCTGAGTAAACAGCCCACCGGTCAGATTGCGCAGAATAATAGGAAACGCCAGATCGATGGCGGCAAGCACCAGGGCGCAAACCGTATCGGCAATAAAAAGCCCCATCTGGGGCCTGTAATACGACAAAAAACGCTTCAGCATGTGTCCCTCAAAGAAATATCAGCAACGTAAGGCCCTGGGACAAAGTAACCAGTAGTACTTGTCCCAGGGCTATCCCCACTCGTTACAGCTCGGCTCCGCCTAGTCTGTGCGCGATGCTATCGCAGGCCAAGGCGCCCACGACGGTCTTGGCGTCTTCGATCTTGCCGTCGAGCACGGCGTCGATCAGCTCGTGCAGCGGCACCAGGTCCACGTTGACAAACTCGTCATCGTCGGGGTTGGGCGCGTCGAACTCGAGCTTGGTGGCCAGGTAGATATGAATGATCTCATCGCAGAAGCCGCAGGACGTGACAATCGACGTCAAAAAGCGAATACGACCAGCCCTAAAGCCCGTCTCCTCATGCAGTTCGCGCTTGGCGCAATCGAGCGGGTCCTCGCCTGGATCGAGCTTGCCGGCGGGAATCTCGACCGTCACGCGGTCGATGGCGGTGCGGTACTGACGCACCAGTACGATCTTGCCACTCTCGGTCAGCGCCACAACGGCCGCCGCACCCGGATGGCGAACGATATCGCGGGCGCTGCGGCGACCGTTGGGCAGCTCAACCTCAAGACGGTGGACATCGAGGATCTTGCCCTTCCAGGCACACTCCTCCGAAAGAATCTTCTCGTGCAGCTCGACATCGTGCGGGTCGTCGTCGCCCAACACCAGCGCCGGCTCGTCAGCGACCTCGCCACCAGGCTCGCCCTCGGCGTGCCCATACATGCGGCTGTCCTCTTCAACGATCTGCGCATCCACGAGCTCTTCGTTCTTCTCGTCCATCCGTCTCATTCCTCTCGGATTTTAGGCATCCCAGGCGTCGCGGCCGCGCAGCGCGCGCAGGCCGATGTCGTGGCGCAGGGTCTTGCCTTCAAAATCAATCTTCTCGCAGGCCTCGTAGGCAAGGTTGCGAGCGTTCTCGAACGTGTCACCCAGAGCGGTTACGGCAAGCACGCGGCCGCCGTTGGTCACGAGCTGGCCATCCACCACGGCGGTGCCCGCGTGGTACACGGTCACGTTCTCCATGGCCTCGGCATCCTCAATACCAGTGATGACCTTGCCCTTCTCGTAGCTGCCGGGATAGCCCGCGCTCGTCAGGACAACGGCCACGGCCCACTCGTCACGCCAGTCGAGCTCAATCTGATCGAGCTCGCAGTTGGCGCAGGCGAGCATGACCTCAACCAGGTCGTTCTTAAGGCGCGGCAGCACGACCTGCGTCTCGGGGTCGCCAAAGCGGGCATTGAACTCCAGCACCTTGGGGCCGGCAGGCGTGAGCATAAAGCCGCCATACAGGCAGCCGCGGTAGTCGATGCCCTCGGCAGCAAGCTCGGCAACGGTCTGCTCCATGACCGCCACCATGGTGGCGTGCTCCTCGTCGGTCACGATGGGCACCGGGCTGTAGACGCCCATGCCGCCGGTGTTGGGGCCCTTGTCGCCCTCGAGGGCGCGCTTGTGGTCCTGCGAGGTGGCCATGGGGCGCACGGTCTTGCCGTCGGTAAAGGCGAGCAGTGAGCACTCGGGACCAACGAGCATCTCCTCGATAACCACGGTGTTGCCGGCATCGCCAAAGGTGCCGCCAAAGCACTCGCGCACGGCCTCCTCGGCCTGCTCAAGTTCGGTCGCCACGATAACGCCCTTGCCCGCGGCAAGGCCGTCGGCCTTCACGACCAGCGGAGCGCCCTGCTCGCGCACGTAGGCGAGAGCCGAAGCCTCGTCGGTAAACGAACCATAGGCTGCCGTCGGAATGCCCGCACGCTCCATGAGCTGCTTGGAGAACAGCTTGGAGCCCTCCATCTGGGCGCCCTCGGCACCCGGGCCAAAGCAGGGAATACCCGCCGCGCGCACGGCGTCGGCCACGCCCGCCACGAGCGGAGCCTCGGGGCCAATTACCACGAGTCCGCATCCGTGGCTCTGCGCAAACGCCGCCACGGCCGCAGGATCGCAGTCGTCGAGAACAACGTTCTCGCCGCAGCTCGCGGTGCCGCCGTTGCCCGGCGCGATGTAGAGCTTGCCGGCGCGCGGTGATGCTGCGAGCTTAGCTGCCAAAGCATGCTCACGGCCGCCGCTGCCCAACAACAGGATGTCGATGGTTTGAGTGTCCGCCTTCAAGGGTGCCTCCTCTATGGATGAATGGCCCGCTCCGCGCGAGCCCTTTGCAAGCAAATATACCCCTCGGCCGCCCGTCCGGGCTGCAAAGGGGTATATCGCAATAACCAAATAGTCCCGATTACTTCCAGAATCGGTTGATGATCTGCTCGCGACCAGCGCCAACGCCAATAAACGTCACGCGGGTGTGTGCCAGACCCTCGATAAACGCCACGTAGTCCTGAGCCTCTTGCGGCAGCTCATCAAAGCTGCGGCAACCGGTGATGTCGCACTTCCAGCCGGGGAGCTCCTCGTAGATGGGCTTGGCATGCTCAAAGCGCACCTGATGCTCGGGCACGCTGGTGTAGCGCTCGCCATCGACGTCGTAGGCCACGCACACCTTGATGGTGTCGAAAGCCGAAAGCACGTCAAGCTTGGTCACGGCGATGTCGGTGAGGCCGTTGACGCGCGAGGCATAGTTGGCGATAGGGCCGTCAAACCAGCCGCAACGACGACGGCGACCGGTGGTCACGCCGTACTCATAGCCCTCCTCGGTCAGCGTGTGGCCGGCCTCGGACTCATAGGAAAGCTCGGTGGGCATGGGGCCCGAACCGACGCGGGTGATGTAGGCCTTCATGACGCCCAGCACGCGGTCGACGTTCTTCATGCCCACGCCGGAACCGGTGATGGCGCCGCCGGCGGTGCAGTTAGAAGACGTCACGTACGGATAGGTGCCGTGGTCGATGTCGAGCAGCGTCGCCTGGGCGCCCTCAAACAGCAGGTCCTTGCCCTCATCGATCATGTTGTTGAGCAGCAGGCTCGTCTCGGTGATGTAGGGGCGCAGGCGCTCGGCCATCGGCAGGTACTCGTCGCAAATCTGGTCCACGGTGTAGGTGGGCAGGTTGTAGATGAGCTCGAGCTCAGGGTTCACGCGGGCGAGAGCGGTCTCCAGCTTGTCGCGGAACAGTGCCTCGTCCAGCATGTCCTGCATGCGCAGGCCGATGCGGGCCATCTTGTCCTGATAGCACGGACCGATACCGCGCTTGGTGGTACCGATGTTCTTCTTGCCGAGCTTCTGCTCAAAGGCGCCATCCAGATCGATGTGGTACGGCATGATGACATGCGCGTTGCCGCTAATCTTGAGGTTCTTGGTGGTGATGCCGTCGGCCTCGAACATGTCGATCTCCTCAAGGACAACCTTGGGGTTGACGACGCAGCCGTTACCGATCACCGACACGTGGTCGGAATACATGATGCCGGAGGGCACCTGGTGCAGGCCGTACTTCTTGCCGTTGACGACGATGGTGTGACCGGCGTTGTTGCCGCCCGAGTAGCGCACGACGGCATCGAAGTCGCCGGCGACCAGGTCGCAAATCTTACCCTTGCCCTCATCGCCCCACTGGGCACCGACCAAAACGGTTGACGGCATGTTTACTCCTTACATTCATGGACTGTCTACGCGCCACGCCGGCACGCAGAAGCACAAAACATTCCCAGTATACCCGTGCAACGGGCGCCTGTCCTACTCCTCGGCATGTGCCCCATCAAGCTCATAGAACTTGGTGGATGCCGGCAGGAACATCAGGTCGACGTCGCCGATCGGGCCCGAACGGTTCTTGGCCACGACGATACGCGTAACGCCCTCGTCGGGTCGATCGTCGCGCGAGGCTTCGGCCTCGTCGGCGGAGCGGTCCAAGAACATAACGATATCGGCGTCCTGCTCGATGGAGCCCGATTCACGAAGGTCGGAAAGCTGCGGGCGCTTGCCGGTACGGGATTCGACCTGACGCGAGAGCTGCGACAGCGCGATGAGCGGGATCTTGAGTTCCTTGGCCATGATCTTCAGACCACGCGACATCTCGGAGACCTCGACGGTACGGCTCTCGGAGCGGCGTCCCGGCGGAGGACTCACCAGCTGCAGGTAGTCCAGGATGATGATGGCCTTCTCCTTGTTGTGGAGCATGCGGCGGCTCTTGGCGCGAATCTCGGTCACTGTGGTGCCGGGCGTATCGTCAATCAGAATATCGAGCTTGGACAAGGTCTGCGTGGCCTCGTTGATATTGGCCCACTGCTCGGGGCTAATGCGGCCCATGCGGAAGTCACTGATCGAAATCATGGCGTAGGCGCAAATCAGACGCTGGGCAATTTCCTTGCCCGACATCTCCAGCGAGAAGAAGCCGACGGTATAACCGGCCGCGGCAGCGTTGAGCGCCAGATTCAGGGCGAACGACGTCTTACCCACAGCAGGGCGGGCGCCGATGATGATGAGCTGGCCCTCGCGAAAACCCATGAGCATGCGGTCGAGTGACGGGAAGCCCGTGGGCACTCCCGCAGCCTGGCCACCGGCCTGGCACACTTCCTCGGCCTCGTTATAGGCCTCGACCATAAACTCGGTCAGCGTCTTGTAGCTCGACTTGACCTCGCGTGCCGTGACCTTGAGCAGCTTGCTCTCGGCCAGCTCCACGACCTCTTTGGTATCGGTGGGAGCGTTATAGGCCAGCGCGTTGATCTCGTTGGTGGCGCCGATCAGCTCACGCAGCATCGAATCGCGGCGAACGATAGCGGCATGGTGCTGCCAGTTGACGAGCGACAGGGTCTGACCCATCAACTCCAAAATGTAGGCCTCGCCGCCCACGGCATCAAGCTTGTTGATGCTTCGCAGGTAATCGATCAGCGAGATGGAGTCGATGGGAATGCGGCTGTTGTACATATCGACCATCGCGGTATAGATGGTCTTATGAATGGGCCGGTAGAAGTCATCGGGCTGCAGCTCGACCTGGGCCTCTTCGACCACCTCGGGCGATAGCAGCATAGCGGCCAGTACATTGGCCTCTGCATCTTGGTTTTGGGGAAGACCCAACTTGGAGCCGCGGTCCTCAACCGTCAGCCCGGTCTCCCTATCGTCATATGCCATGAGCATCCTCATTCATATCGCTTGCGAGCATCCATAGTATCAGCCACGGTCCCAAAACGCGCCGCGCGCCGCCAATCATCACCGAACCAAACGGATGAACGGTCCTGTATATAGGACTTCGACGCAACGTTCACCATGACACTCACTCAGCGCAAAAAACAAAAGGGCGCCCTGGTTTCCCAGAGCGCCCTTCTTAGAACAAGATTGTTGCGTTGCAGCAAATGCTACTCGGCAGCAGCCTCAGTCTCGACCTCGGCGGTCTCGGCCTCGGCGACCTCAGCGGCCTCCTCGACCTCAGCCTCGGCAGCGAGCTCCTCGGCGGTAACGCCGACGAGAACGACAACCTCGGCCTTGATCTCGCGGTACAGCGAGATGGCAACGGTGTGGGCACCGGCAACCTTGATGGGCTTACCGAGCTCGACGCGCTTGCGGTCGATGTCCATACCGAGCTGAGCCTTGATGGCGTCAGCGATCATAGCGGCGGTAACGGAGCCAAAGAGGATGCCCTCGTCGCCGACCTTGACGTCAACGGTGACCGTCTTGCCCTCAAAGGCAGCCTTGGTCTCGTTGGCGGTAGCCAGACGGACGGCCTCGCGCTTGGCGATGTTGTTGCGACGCTCGTCAAGCTGCTTGAGGTTGCCCTTGGTGGCGGCAACAGCGAGCTTCTTGGGGAACAGGAAGTTCTCAGCGTAACCCTGAGCGACCTCTACGACGTCACCCTCGCCGCCCTTGCCCTTGATCTCATCGAGAAGAATAACCTTCATGATGCGTCTCCCTTCTTAGCCGCGATCGCGGTTGCCACGAGAGGAAACCACGGGGACGGTGTACGGCAGGAGAGCCATCTCGCGGGCGCGCTTGATGGCGTTGGCGATGTCATGCTGATGCTGCGTGCAAGCGCCAGTGACGCGACGGGGCTTGATCTTGCCACGGTCGGTCATGTACTTACGGAGAAGCTGAGTGTCCTTATAGTCGATGAACTCAGTGTTCTCCTTGCAGAACTGGCAGTACTTACGACGCGGCTGACGTGCAGAAAAATCATTAGCCATGTCAAAATACCTTTCATTTGGCTACTTCGGCGAACCGAAGCCGCCTCTCACTCAAAAATAGGTGAACAACCCTTAGAACGGGATGTCCTCATCGTAGACGTCGACCGCGGGCGGCGTAGCCACCGGTGCGGCAGGACGTGCTGCGGGCGCGGGAGCTGCGGGGGCGTAACCGCCCTGATCGTAGCCGCCCTGGCCACCACGGGAGCTCATAAACTCGATCTCATCGACGATGACCTCAAGCTTGCTCCGGCGCTGACCGTCGCGCTCCCAAGAGCTGTAGCGCAGCTTGCCCTCGATCGCGACCTTGTTTCCCTTTGCCAGGAAACGGCTCACGGCCTCGGCGCGGGTGCCGAACATGGTGCAGTCGACAAAGTTGGGATAGTCCTCCCACTCGCCAGTCTGCGCGTTGCGGCGACGATCGTTCACGGCGACGCCAAAGGACAGAACCTGGGTTCCGCCGGCGGTGGCGCGCAGCTCGGGATCGCGGGTGAGGTTACCGGTGATGTTCACTCGATTGATGCTCATAACTCACTACTTCCTCTTGGGGCACAAGCCCAGTCCAAAACGACAGTCTTACTCCTGGTCGTCGCGACGGACGATCATGTGGCGGACCACAGCGTCGGTGATGCGCAGGACGCGATCAAGCTCGGCGATCTGGGTAGGATCTGCGTGGAAGTTGATGAGGGTGTAGTCACCATCGGTGAGGTCGTTGATCTCGTAGGCGAGCTTGCGCTTGCCCCACTCGTCAACGGAGTCGACCTTGCCAGCGCCCTCAGCGATCGTGGTATCGATACGCTTCATAACAGCGAGACGAGTCTCGGGGTCGAGCGACGGGTCAACAAAGAACAGCAGTTCATAAGCCTTCATATTGTCACCTCCTCTGGGCAAATGTGGCTTCAGGTCGTGAAGGTGCGCCTGAAGCAGGAAAAGACTTGGCAATAATATCTTTCAACCTCCCAGGCCGCAAGAATATGCAGCTACAACCTCATGACCTCCACATATGTCCATACTCACACGGCGTTTCATGCACATTCCAACCAAATGCTGACCAAAAGCTTGACGGACCTGTGGACAAGATACGGTGCCGTGGGGACAAGCCAAGCCAAGCCGCAGGTCAACGGGCACAAGGCTGTGGTCGCGAAATGCATACCAGTGGTCTACGGCACCACCCAAAGATTTTTAAATTCATTGCCAAGTCGCTTATGAATACCCCTTTTGAACAATTGAGTTGATCAACCACGCTGGTCGGAAGCCGTTTTTTTGGCACCTCAAACCCCACTGCAACGCCAAGCGTGGCCAAGCGTTTTAAAAAATGCCAACTTTTCTGTTTGCACTTTGCGATTCCTCGTGTATACTGACTTTCGCATTTAACGGAGAGTTGTCCGAGTGGCCGAAGGAGCACGATTGGAAATCGTGTAGGCGTCAAAAGCGTCTCCAGGGTTCAAATCCCTGACTCTCCGCCAGTTAATTCCAAAGCAGGC
>URUC01000050.1 GCA_900550965.1 uncultured Collinsella sp.
CAGATCGGTTTCTTTGCGAACATCCTCGACAAGACTGACCCGGCTGGTTCGGCGGTTCGGACGGCGTTATTCATGACCTACGAGTGGTTTTTCGTTCTGGTCGGATGCATTGTTATTTCCTGTGCCATGGATTATCAAAGCAGGTCTTCTGAAGTGACGTATGCAAAGGGTACGGGTATAGCAAAGGCCGTTGTCGCAAAGTGGCTTGTTCTGACGATTGCAACTTCAATAGCGTTCAACCTGTTTTCGGGATTTACTCTCTTCAAATCTCCGCTTGGCTGCTATGTGGATGGGCGGGTGTTTCTTGATAGATACCTGCCCGTGTTGCTTCTGATTGATGCTATTTTGGCTGCATTAGTAGCTCAGTCGATGGCAGTTTTCTATTTACTTAGAAATGCACCGCTTAGCATTATGTTGGTGTTGGTCGGGACGCTGCTCGCCTCCGATGAATATACGCTGGTGGTCTTTTCCAATCACGCATCGACGCAAATTCCCTGGTGGCTCTCAGTCGGACCATACTTACGCCATCTTGGAAATCTGTGCTTTCAAGGCCTAGCCATTAATCAGATCATTCTTTTCTCTGTTATTTGCACCGTTGTTTCGTTGCAGCTCGGGGTCATGGGAATCAAAGCGAGGAGGGGGTAGAAATGCGCTACGAAGATATGATTAAGGCTGAAGCCTATCGAGTTATGAAGAGCAAAGCGCCTCTTCTGCTGATTGCGGCAGGTTTCGTGCTCGCATTGCTTTATTCTGTGTCTTATGAACCATGGAGAGCCTATGGAACGAGCGATTGGCTTGGCGACGGTGTTATGGGCTTCTTTCCAAACCCACAATATGGTTTTGGGGGAATTCCGGGAGACCTCGTTAAAGATGGAGCTCGCTACCTTTCCGCTGTGGCACCGCTTGCCCATTCTCTGTTCTTTCCTATTGTTGCTGTTCTCGTCATCGGCTATGCGTTTCGAACTCCGATAACGGGATCTCAATGGCTTGTATCCTATGCAAGGGGAATGAAAACAGTACAGTTGTTGGTTGCAAGGACTCTTGTCTCGATTGTCACGCTTGTCGGTGGTTTTGTCCTCTTTTCGATACTCGTTGGTGCGGTCCAAAGCGCGAGCGGCATAGGAATGACGATGGATATGATTGGAGAGTTTCTTCTTCGGCTGTCTCTTGCTGCCTTGATTTGCACAACGTTATGCCTGCTGCTCGTCCTGGCCATCTCGCTCTTTGGAAATGGCGCGTTTGTTCTATCGTTCATCATCCTGCTGCTTTATTTGGGGTACGGGAATCCAAATATGCCACTGCACTTGACATGGCTGGCGACCCTTGCGTCCCCGCGACCAATTCAATTCATCGTGCCGGGGACGTTGCTATTTGTAGCGCTGGCAACAGTCGTTCCCATTGTCATCCTCGGACTTTGTTGGGCTATCAAGGGCGCTATCAGAAAACGGAGCATATAAATGAAAGAGTGCTAACGGCTTCGCCTGTTTTCAAAAGTTATATATTGGTATTACCGCTCATCCAGCAGATATGTGACTAATCCCACAACGGCAAAACCGGTCAAACGAACGCTTCAGTACTGAGGCATCTGGCTATCTGACAAATTGCTATACTAAATCTAAGAGATTTGTATAGCAAACAGGGAGGCAGGGTTATGGCGACGACGTTGCTCGACAGACGTTCCGTCCAGATGAATGTGCGCATGGATCGTCAGCTCAAGGAGGCGGGAGATGCGGTGCTCGCAAGCCTCGGCATGACGCCGTCGCAGGCTGTTCGGGCGCTTTGGGAATATCTGGTCATCAACGAACGCATGCCTTCAAAGGAGGGGAGCGCAGAGATTCCCTCCGACGAGGCGAACCAGCGATTCGTGGAATCAAGAGCAGCACAGGGTAGCCATATCATTCGCGATTCGTGCCTCAAATACGGCATCCCCATCCCTGAGTTCTCGGGTGACTACGACGACCTCTATGAGGAGGCCATGGCGGAGCGCTATCCCGAGTGGGTGGAACTATGAGCACGGAAGGCGTCCTCAAGCTGTTAATCGATACCAATGTATGGATGGATTATTTTTCTGGTAGGTCTGACCGTACGGCAAACGTCGTCCATCTGATCGAGATTGCCGACGCTTCGGAGCTGATCGCCCTGTTTGCCTCGTCGCTTTCGGTCAAAGATGTCTCGTATCTTGTCTCGGCGGCAATCAAGAGAGAGTGCCGAAGGAAGAATGGCTTGCTGAGCGATAGCACCATTGCGGCGGCGGACGAAACGGCCTGGGCATGCATTCGGCAGATGCGCGAGCTCGCCCTTATCGCGCCGGTGGGAGCAGACGAGGTGTTTGACTCCTTTGTGTTCAGGCATCATCACAATGACTTTGAGGATGACCTGATGTTGGGCGTTGCCAATCGCATCGACGTCGATTACGTCGTGACGGAGGACAAAAATCTCATTAAACATTCCAATGGCGTATGCATAAACGTTGATCAGGCGTTGAGGTTGGTTGAAGGGTCCAACGTCCCCTCAGCACGGCCCGTCTAACCTGCTTTATCTTGATAAAGTGGCGTTTCCCCGCCGTTAGCCGATGATGCAAGGGCGCTCGGCGTTTTCGACTGGTTTATGCACGCAAAGTCTGGGAATATACAAGTCGCATATCTTACTGTCTAACCAGTTGCGCCAAGGAGGCACCATGGACTACAAGATCACCGGCTATGAGCCCGCCCAGCTGTTCCATTTCTTTGAGGAGGTCAGCGCGATCCCCCGTGGGTCTGGCAATGAGAAGGGCATCAGCGATTTCCTGGTCGCGTTTGCCAAGGAGCGCGGCCTCGATGTGTATCAGGACGAGGTCTACAACGTCATCATTCGCAAGCCCGCATCTGCCGGTGCCGAGAATGCCCCGACCGTGATGCTGCAGGGCCATATCGATATGGTGTGCGACAAGTTGGGCTCCGTCGAGCACGACTTTACGACCGATGGTATCGACCTGGTCGTCAAGGACGGCGTCCTCACCGCTAACGGCACCACCCTGGGCGCCGACAACGGCATTGCTGTCGCTCTGATGCTCACTGTTCTCGATGACGATTCGATCGTTCATCCCGCCCTCGAGTGCGTGTTCACCACCGACGAGGAGACTGGCCTGGTCGGCGCCGAGACGCTCGACAAGTCCCAGATTAGCGCCCGCACCATGATCAACCTTGACTCCGAGGAAGAGGGCGTTGCCACCGTCAGCTGCGCCGGCGGCGTCGTCGTTACCTACACCTGCCCCATCGCGCGCGAGCACAAGACCGGCAGCACCCTTACGCTCGACATTTCCGGCCTGCTGGGCGGTCACTCCGGCTCCGACATCAACCTGGAGCGCGGCAACGGCAACCTCATCATGGCCCGCATCATCGACCGCCTGATGGTCGCCGGCGAGCCCGCCATCGTCAGCTTTAACGGCGGCACTAAGGACAACGCCATCAACCGTGAGTGCAAGGCCGAGCTGGTTTACGCCGACCACGCTGCCGCCGAGGCCGCGGCGCAGGTCGCCAAGGGCATCATCGCCGACGTCACTGCCGAGCTCGAGGTCTTCGACCCCGGCTTTACCTGCACCGTCGAGATTGCCGACGACGCCGAGGTCGAGGCCATGGACCAGAAGTCCGCGCTCGCCCTCATCCGCGCCCTGCGTCTTGCCCCTAACGGCGTGATTCGCCGCAACGTCGCCACCGACGGCTCCGTCGAGGTTTCCTCCAACATCGGCGTGGTCGCCACTTCTGACGACGAGGTCAAGATCATGCTGTCCCCGCGCTCTTCGATCACCTCGCTACAGAACGAGTTCAAGGATCGTCTGCAGACGCTTGCCGATGTCCTGGGCTTCGACGCCAAGTTTGAGTTCGAGTATCCCGGCTGGAGCTATGCCGAGCATTCGCCGGTCCGCGACGTCTTTGTCGAGAGCTATCGCGAGCTCTTTGGCTCCGAGCTGCGCATCGAGTCCATTCATGCCGGCCTTGAGTGCGGCCTGTTTGCCGAGGCCCTGCACGGCCTGGACGCCATCGCCGTGGGCCCGACGCTCTCCGATGTCCACACCCCGGACGAGAGCATGGAGCTCGCTTCTGCCGAGCGCTTCTACGAGCTGCTCATCGATGTCCTCAAGCGCCTCGCTGCGTAAAGGTTGCGCTAGCAGCAGTCCGAGCCACGTGCTAGCGGATTGCAAATGACATTACGAGAGGGGGCATCCGAGCTTTTGCGACGGGTGCCCCCTCTCTTCTTTTGGGAAATGGGAAATTGCGGCCACCTAGCCCATATCCGCCTTGATGAGGTCGAGGGTGCGCTGGCAGTTTTCGCGGACGGGGCCGAGCATATGTTCGCGCAGGTCCGCCATGCCGGGCAGGTCGGCGTATTCGTCCATGACCTCTTCCATGCAAACGGGTACCTCGTAGGCGAGGTCCATCATGGTCGCAAAGCAAAACTTCTCAGATAGCCCGGCATCGGTGAGCGCCGCCTCCAGTGCGGGGTCGCCCATACCGTGGTATCGGCGGATGGCACCTGGGCCGATGCGCCCCACACGATTTTCGCCGCCAACGCTCATGGCAAGGCGCGCCCGGCGGCGCATGCGCTCATATGCCAAATCCGACGCGACATCGTACATGGGGGCGAGCGCCGCGTTTGTGCCTTTGCCAAGGATGAGCGAGTAGTTTTTAGCGTGTGCGTCAGGCGCTCCGATAATGGCGTTATAGAACAACATATAGGTAAAAAGCACAAGATTCATGTGGTGGGGGACTGTTTTAATCAGTCGTTCTTGGATGTCTCGTGTAGTTGGTCCTCCGTCGGCGGTGTATTTCTGGCTTGGCAATACACCGAGCGCCTGGCAAAAGTCCTCCTGATGCAGCCTTTCGATATTTCCGCTGCTATTGACCATTCTGTCGTACCGTTCAACGACGAGCGCGGCTTCGTCTTCAAATGTGCAATAGGAGACGTTGGCAGTTGGAATGCCAGCACGCCGAGCTGTTTTCATGCAGACGAATTCGTTTAAGGCCTGATGTTTGAACCCAACGACACCATTTTTGAAGATATGGGTAGTGGGGGATGACCCTAGACATTCGCACCATTGGCCGTCATGCCAAGCTAATACAAATTTGCCTTGGTTGCCGCCCAGGGACCAGCTTTCGTTGGAGCCCATCCATGTCTCTCTTTCGTCATCGCGAATTGATTTGAGCTTGTGAGCGATTTGAGAATTGGTAAGCGGGCGGTATGCCGAGACCCTGCCGCGGGCGGCGTCTAATTGATCGGCTCGACAAAACTGAACGGCCCCCGCGCAGTCAAGACCGATATGGCACAAGAGGGCGACGGGGTTGTTGGATGCAACGTCATGCTCGGCGGCAATAGCGCGACGCTGTTCTTGACTGTCGGGCAAAAGGCCAAATAGGAACGGGCGGACGATGTTATGGCCATACGTGCGATTGGAAAGCGGCATTGTTAGCGATAGCGGTGCTCCGCGATAGGTTGGGGCGTATACAAAGCTGCAGAGTCCATGCTTGTCTTGCCGGAGAGTGCCGGCTATTTCGCCACAAATGAGGGTCGCAAGCTCCATCTCTGCCATTTATTTCACAACCTTACAGCCAAAGGAGAGGTCTGAAGTGCCGGAAAGGCCTTGCTCGACTGCGATTTGGGCCAGCAGGGCACCATAGGAAGATGGCGTTCCTTGTCGGGCGGGTCGTCTGCCTACGCTTGGCTTTAGCAGGGCATTCGAGTTCACGATAGGGAGGTCCGCTATCGTCGTCGGATGTTCGGAGGGCGATGCGATGGAGTCGTTATCGCTTTGCGCAAAGAGACCTATGCCGAGTGCGTTAAAAACGGTCAGCAACTTGTCGAGCCGAATACCCGTGGCGTCGCCCAGCTCGAGCGATGCGAGCAGGCGCTCCGAAACACCGGCCTTTTTGGCGAGGGCGGCACGGGTGAGACCCTGAGCCTCGCGTGCCTGGCGCACGTAGATGCCAGCTTGGCGCGGTGTGGTGATGGGAACGGTGTCCACGGCGATCTCCTAACGTGCAGACTTTTGCATATCAGTATGACATGCAAAAGTCTGCATGAAAAGGCCTCATGCAAAACTCTGCATGAGTCCTTGTGCTGGCGTTGAGTTTTGAGCGATTGTGTTTGGCACTACAGCGCAAAAATCCCCAGATGCTCAAGCAGAATCTTGAGTCCTATGAGGATGAGCACGACGCCACCCACGATGGTGGCGGGTTTTTCGTAGCGCGCGCCAAAGGTGTGGCCGATTGCTACGCCGGCGACGGAGAAGATAAACGTTGTGACGCCGATAAGCGATACGGCGGGAACGATGTCAACCGAGAGCGCGGCAAATGAGATGCCCACGGCTAGGGCGTCGATTGAGGTGGCGATGGCGAGGATCAGGTACTCGCCCAGGTCAATCTTTTCGGCATCCTTGCCGTCGCCTTCATCCTCGTCCTCGGTAGAGGCCTCCCACAGCATTTTGCCGCCAATGAAGGCGAGCAGGATAAAGGCGATCCAGTGGTCGATGGGGCCGATGATGCCCATAAACTGGCTGCCAAGCGCCCATCCGATCACGGGCATGCCGGCCTGGAAGCCGCCAAAGAACAGGCCGAGCACTACGGCGACCTTAAGGTTGATCTTCTTCATGCCAAGGCCCTTGCAGATGGATACGGCAAAGGCGTCCATCGAAAGGCCAACGGCGAGCAGCACGAGCTCTGCGAGTCCCATAGTCTGGCTCCCTCTCTGCGGGCGGGCCCGCGTGTACCTCTTGGGGGGGGCAACATAAAGACTATCCTTGGCAAATGGTTGAGTGGGTAGTCAAAAGAGCCCGTCCCAAATTAGCTATCTTAGCGGTGTTCGCTCATTCTGTAAGCATCGGATTTCGCGAGCGCCGCGGGGACAAACCGTGAGAAACTATTTAGCGTTTATGGAGCGTATACGATGGGAGCGATGCCTTGGATAAGAACGAGCTGCAAAAGCGTATGGAACAGGCCATCCGTCTGACGGCACCTGGTCAGCCGATCCGCACTGCCCTCGACATGATCATCGCCGGTCACCTGGGCGCCCTTATCTGCGTTGGCGACACCGAAAACGTGCTCGCTGCCGGTAACGACGGCTTCCCGCTCAACATTTCGTTCACCTCGAACCGCCTGTTCGAGCTCTCCAAGATGGACGGCGCCATCGTCATCGACGGCGACCTCACCCAGATCCTGCGCGCCAACTTCCATCTCAATCCCGATCCCTCGCTTGCCACGAGCGAGACGGGCATGCGTCATCGCACCGCCGCTCGCATGTCGGTGCTCACCGATGCCATTGTGATCTCGGTCTCGGCCCGTCGTGCCGTCGTCAACGTGTACGTTCACGGCAAGAGCTACGAGATCCAGCCCGTCACCACCATCATGAGCTCGGTCAACCAGCTCGTCGCCACGCTCCAGACTACCCGTCAGTCGCTCGACCGCTCCCTGCTGCGTCTGACGGCCCTCGAGCTCGACGACTACGTTACGCTCGCCGACATTACCGGTATTTTCTCGAGCTTCGAGATCATGCAGCAGGCAAAGACCGAGCTTAAGGATTGCATCGTCAAGTTGGGCAACCAGGGCAAGCTCGTGCAGATGCAGCTCGAGCAGCTCGCGGGCTCCAGCATGGATACCGAGTATGACCTGATGATCCGCGACTACGCAAGTGATTCTTCCGAGGCTAATGCCGAGAAGATTCGCGCCAACCTAAGCCGTATGACACCTAAGGACCTGTCCGACCCACAGCATGTGGCGGCGGTTCTGGGTTACGACGACCTGGACGAGGACTCCGTCATGACGCCGCTGGGCCTGCGTACGCTTTCGCGCGTGTCCGTCGTGCGCGACGGCGTGGCCGAGAAGATCGTCGACGAGTACGGCTCGCTGCAGGAGCTCATGGATGACATCAGCGAGGATCCGGAGCGCTTGGGCGACTTTGGCGTCAACAACCCTGCCATTCTTGCGGACTCGCTGTACCGCATGAAGGGCACCAAACAGGGGAACGCATAATGGCGCCCGTATGCGCCGTGGTCGTTGCCGGCGGTAGCGGCCAGCGCTTTGGTAACCCCGGTGGCAAGCAGCTCGTTAACGTGGCGGGCCGTCCGCTCATGAGCTGGTCCATCCGTGCGTTCGATCGTAGCGACAAGGTTGGCCACATCGTGGTGGTGTGTCCTGCCGAGCGCCGTGCCGAGATGCGCCGTCTGGCCATCGACCCATTTGACTATGACACGTCCATCAGCTTTGCCGATGCCGGCGATACCCGTCAGGATTCCACCCGTGCCGGCGTGCATGCGGTTCCGGCGGGTTTCGAATATGTCGCCATCCACGACGGCGCCCGTCCGCTCATTACCACCGAGGCCATCGATCACGCTATCGACGTGCTCGTGAGCGACCGCGCCCTCGACGGTGTCGTGTGCGGCCAGCCTGCCATCGACACACTCAAAATCGTCGATGGCGACAACATCGTCGAGACGCCGCCGCGCGAGCTCTATTGGGCCGCGCAGACGCCGCAGATCTTTAGCGTCGACGCCATGAAGCGCGCCCACACCGCAGCCATCGCCGAGGGGTTTATCGGGACCGACGATTCTTCGCTGGTCGAGCGCATGGGAGGACGCGTCCGCTGCGTCCAGAGCCCACGCGACAACCTTAAGGTGACGGTGCCCGAGGACCTGCGTCCCGTAACCGCGATTCTGCTCGGTCGCATGGCCGAGGGAGAGGACCTTCCCCATGTTCAGTAACCTGCGCATTGGCCACGGCTACGACGTCCACCGTTTGGTGGAGGGGCGTCGATGTATCATCGGCGGGGTCGACATTCCCTACGAGCGCGGCCTGCTGGGCCACTCGGATGCCGATGTGCTCGCGCACGCCTTGGCCGACGCCATTCTGGGCGCCTGCCGCGGGGGAGATATCGGCAAGCTATTCCCCGACACCGATCCCGCCTACGAGGGTGCCGATTCGATGGTGCTGCTCGCTCGCGTGATGGACTATGCGCGCGAGCTTGGCTTTGAGTTTGTCGATGCCGATTGCACCATTGCCTGCCAGCAACCCAAGATCACTCCGCACCGCGATGCCATGCGCGCCAACCTTGCTCATGCCCTGGGTGTCGACGTCGAAAACGTGGGCGTCGCCGCCACCACGACCGAAAAGCTCGGTTGGGAAGGCCAAGGCGAGGGAATTGGCGCCTGGGCCGTCTGCCTGCTACAGAAAACCGTTAAGGAGTAACGAATGCGTATCTACAACAGCGCTACCCATAAAAAGGAAGAGTTCCAGCCCATCGAGTCCGGCAAGGTCCGCATGTACGTGTGCGGCCCCACGGTCTACGACAACATCCACATCGGCAATGCTCGCACGTTCATCAGCTTTGACGTGATTCGTCGCTGGCTCATCGCGAGCGGCTACGAGGTCACGTTCGCCCAGAACCTCACCGATGTCGACGACAAGATCATCAAGCGCGCCAACGAGCAGGGCCGCACGGCCGCCGAGGTCGCGACGGAGTTCTCCGACAAGTTCATCGGCGTCATGCGTGCCGCCAACGTGCTCGATCCCGATGTGCGCCCCCGCGCCACCAAAGAGATCGGCCCCATGATCGCCATGATCAAGACGCTCATCGAGCAGGGCCACGCCTACGCCGCCGATAACGGCGACGTGTACTTTGCCGTGCGCAGCGATTCCAACTATGGTCAGGTCTCGGGCCGCAACATCGACGACCTTATGGTTGGCGCGCGCATCGAGGAGAACGAGGACAAGAACGACCCGCTCGACTTTGCCCTGTGGAAGGCTGCCAAGCCCGGCGAGCCCAGCTGGCCGAGCCCCTGGGGCGAGGGCCGTCCCGGTTGGCACACCGAGTGCGCCGCCATGGTGCATCGCTACCTGGGCACCCCGATCGACATCCACGGCGGCGGCTCCGACCTTGCCTTCCCGCATCACGAGAACGAGTGCGCCCAGGCCACCTGCGCCTGGCACCAGGGCTTCTCCAACACCTGGATGCACACGGGCATGCTGCTGGTAGACGGCGAGAAGATGTCCAAGTCGCTCGGCAACTTCTTTACGCTGGCCGAGGTCCTCGAGCAGCATTCCGCTGCCGCCCTGCGCCTGCTGATGCTGCAGACGAGCTATCGCTCGCCGCTCGACTTTTCTTGGGAGCGCTTGGAGGGTGCCGAGAACTCGCTCACGCGTATCGCCGGTACGGTCGAGAACCTGCGCTGGGCCGCGAACCATGCGACGGCCGATGCCGATGAGGCAGCATCCGAGGCGTTTGCCGCCAAGGCCGCCGAGACCCGTGCCACCTTTAAGGAGTGCATGGACGACGACTTTAACACCGCCGGTGCCATGGGTGCCGTCTTTGGCTTTGTGACCGAGTGCAACCAGTACCTGGAGCAGGCGGGCGACGCTGCCGATAAGGCCGCCGCGCTTGCCGCCGCCGATACGCTGGTCGAGCTGCTCGATACGTTTGGCGTTGAGCTCCCCGAGCCAAAGGTCGAGTTGCCGCTGGGCCTGCTGGGCGTAGCCGCCGGCCTGGTTGCCTACACGGGCGACGACGTGGACGAGGCCGCTGCCAAGATTCTCGAGGCCCGCGCCGAGGCCCGCGCTGCCAAGAACTGGGATCTGGCCGACGCCATCCGCGACCAGCTCAAGGACCTGGGCCTGACGATTGAAGATACTGCCGCCGGTACCCGTATCAAGTCTCTCTAATCCCTACGGGTTTCCCAAGCACCCGACCTTGCCGTTCAAACCGTCGCTCGCGTACTCAAGTACGCGTCGCTCCTCTTTCACGGCAATCTCGGGCACTTGGAAAACCCGTACCGACCGCCCGAATTAATATTCATGGGCGGTCGGTCTATTTGTTTCGTTTGATAGTTGTATTTAGGAGGTCGCTTTATGGCCGACAATCGCAAGCGTGCGCCTCGTGGCGGCAAGCAGGCCGCTTCTGGCTCGCGTCCGATTCGCCGCAACGATCGCGCTGCCGCTCCCAAGGGCCAGCGCGAGCGCTCACAGGCTGCTCGCTCGCAGCGCGAGCGTAGCCGCGATAACGTCGAGGTTCCCAAGGGCGAGTTTATCGAAGGTCGTCGTGCTGCCGCCGAGGCGCTACGCACTGGTTTTCCCATCAAGTGCGCGCTCATCGCCGAGGGCGGGGAGCGCGATGCTGCCTTGTCGCGCCTGGTCGACGATCTCAACGCCGCGGACGTCCGCATTAAGTATGTGCCGCGCGCGCAGCTCGATGCGCTGTCGAGCCATGGCGCTCATCAGGGCATTGCGCTCGAGGTGGGTAATTTCCCCTATGCGGACGTCGCCGATATCCTTGACCGCGCGGGTGACGGCCCGGCGCTCGTCGTCGTACTCGACCATGTGACCGACGACGGTAACTTTGGTGCCATCGTGCGCTCTGCCGAGGTCGTGGGCGCGGCGGGCGTCATCATTGCCAACAAGCGCGCCGCCGGTGTGACCGTGGGCAGCTACAAAACCTCTGCTGGTGCCGTTATGCATCTGCCCATCGCACAGGTTCCCAACATCGCTCGAGCGCTCGACGACCTCAAGGCTGCTGGCTTTTGGGTGGGCGGTGCTTCCGAGCACGCCGAGGGCAGCTGCTGGGATGCTCCCTTTGAGGGCCGCGTTGCGCTCGTCATGGGCTCCGAGGGCGACGGCATCTCGCGCCTGGTGCTCGAGAAATGCGACTTTTTGACCAAGCTTCCCCAGCGCGGCATGACCGAGAGTCTCAATGTGGCCCAGGCGACCACCGCGCTGTGCTTTGAGTGGCTGCGCCGCAATGCCGGCGAGCTCATGGGGGAGGAGTAGCGCATGTCCAAGAAGAACCGCGCCAAGTCCAAGGCCAAGCGCTTTGGCGAGGGCTCGGCCAAGCCGATTGTTTCGGCCGCGACCTACGGCGTGGGCGGCAATGCGTTTGCGCAGGCTATCGCCGACCCAGTCTCGACGGTGCACTCCAACAAGCCCGAGCTGCTGGTGGTCGACGGTTACAACGTGATCCACTGCACGCCGCGCTACGAAAAGCTCGTCTACGACCATTCCGACGATCCATATTCCAGCGACGTCCACGATATGGCGCGCACCGCGCTCATCAACGATGTTGCGGCGTTTGCCCAGGGCCGTTACGAGGCCGTGATCGTGTTCGACGGCGCGGGCAACATCTCCAACGAGCGCCCCAACCTACCGGCCCGCGGCGTGCGCATCGAGTTCTCGCCGACGGGCGTCTCTGCCGATACCGTGGTGCAGAAGCTCTGCATCGAGGCACGCGAGGAAGGCCGCGCGTGCTCCGTGGTATCGAGCGACGGTACGATTCAGGCCGTCGTCATGGGCAAGGGCGTCACGCGCATCTCGAGCCGCATGCTGGTGGACGAGATCAAACAGATCGATAACGACGTTCACGAGGCAGAGGAAGCCCCGCAGATCAAGATGACTCTGGGCAGTCGCCTGAGCCCCGATGCCCTGGCCAAGCTCAAGGCCCTTCGTGGCCGGTAGGGGAGTATCTGTAGAGACCAGCTACTCGGCTGGTCAATTCACTGGCTTGTAGTTATTGGATTGTGGACTTGCCATCGCCAAAACGAATAGTTTTTTGTTTTGGCGAACAGACGAAACTATTCGTTCTGGCGAATAGTTTTGAGATGTGGTCGGTCGAAGGGCCTGTTGCGCCCCATCCTCAATTCCTTTATCCTTAACAGGCTTCGCGCGAAAGCGCCAAGTGTGCCAGTGTGGCGCAACGGTAGCGCAACTGATTTGTAATCAGTGGGTTGCAGGTTCGATTCCTGTCACTGGCTCCATGAGAGTTTCGGGCTCTGTTCCCTTGTGGGACAGGGCCCGTTTCTATTTATGTTGACATGTCAGCGGGTTTGACTCCCACCAAGCTTCAGGTTTGTCTCGATCTATAACACGGGCGGGCTGAAAACCCTCCTTATAGTTACAGATCGAGACATTGCCAAGGGACGGCCGATAACATCTCGATCTGTAACACGAAGAAGCTGAAAACCGTTCTTACTGTTACAGAATGAGACGTAAGCGGAGGTCTCTGCGTAATATCTCGACCTGTAACAGATAGGGGAGAAAATGTTCTCTATATGTTACAGATCGAGACAAAAGCCGTGTCGAGCTCGGCTGCCCCCCCCTGAGCGTGGATTATCGAACGTACGAGCGTGGAAAATCTCCCGCTTAGTGAATGATCGTGGATAATCTGCCACTTTGGCCTTTGGGGCACGCCAATAGTGGGAGATTGTCCACGCTCGATTTCAAACGGAAGAAAATCCACGCTCGAATCTGCCACGGAAGCCCGATCTCGACCTATATATAGGTGCAAATAGGCTGTTATCGAAGTTCGATCCTGAAGGTGTACTCCACTACGCCAAAGTGTTCCCTCGGGAAATGTCACCGTAACATGCAAATCCACCGTCCTTCATATCCAAACTCAACAAAACCGCAGGTCAAAGGTATATAGATACGCCCGGCACCGTGTATCTAGAGGTTTTCGTTGACAGCCCCCAAGGTTGCATCGTATTATCTTTTTCGTTCGCGGGGGCGGCGGTCCAAAAGACCAAAGGACCTGCGGATACTTGAACGATTGGGAGTTTGCCCGAGTGGTTAATGGGGACGGGCTGTAAACCCGTTGGCTCTGCCTACATAGGTTCGAATCCTATAGCTCCCACCCGTCAAGTGCCTGTATAGCTCAGTCGGTAGAGCACTTCGTTGGTAACGAAGAGGTCACCAGTTCAAGTCTGGTTGCAGGCTCCATCCGGCGGTGTAGCTCAGTTGGTTAGAGCACACGGTTCATACCCGTGGCGTCACTGGTTCGAATCCAGTCACCGCTACCATAGGTAACACGGTGGCTTCTCAATAGTATGTTGAGAGGCCACTATGGTATAAAGGCAAAGTCCCGTCCGGGGACGACCTGTTAAGAGGAGGGCTTTATGGCCAAAGAGAAGTTTGAGCGCACTAAGCCGCATGTTAACATCGGCACCATTGGTCACGTCGACCACGGCAAGACCACGCTGACCGCCGCCATTACCAAGTGGCTGTCTCTGCAGGGCAAGGCTCAGTTCGAGGCTTATGACTCCATCGACAAGGCCCCCGAGGAGAAGGAGCGCGGCATTACCATCAACACCGCTCACGTGGAGTATGAGACCGAGAAGCGTCACTATGCCCACGTGGACTGCCCGGGCCACGCCGACTATATCAAGAACATGATCACCGGCGCTGCTCAGATGGACGGTGCTATCCTGGTCATCGCCGCTTCCGACGGCCCCATGGCTCAGACCCGCGAGCACATCCTGCTCGCTCGTCAGGTTGGCGTTCCCTACATCGTCGTCTTCCTGAACAAGTGCGACATGGTCGACGATGACGAGCTCATCGACCTCGTCGAGATGGAGACCCGTGAGCTCCTCTCCGAGTACGATTTCCCCGGCGACGACATCCCCGTCATCCGTGGTTCCGCTCTGGGCGCTCTCGAGGGCGACGCCAAGTGGATGGACGCTATCCGCGAGCTCATGAACGCCGTCGACGAGTACATCCCGACGCCTGCTCGTAACAACGACCTCCCCTTCCTGATGGCCGTTGAGGACGTTATGACCATCTCCGGCCGTGGTACCGTTGCTACCGGCCGTGTCGAGCGCGGTGAGCTCAAGCTCAACGAGCCCGTCGAGATTGTCGGCATCAAGGATACCCAGAACACCGTCGTTACCGGTATCGAGATGTTCCGTAAGTCCATGGACTTCTGCGAGGCTGGCGACAACGTCGGTCTGCTGCTCCGCGGCATCAAGCGCGAGGACATCGAGCGCGGCCAGGTTCTCTGCAAGCCCGGTTCGGTTACCCCGCACACCAAGTTCACCGGCGAGATCTACGTTCTGACCAAGGAGGAGGGCGGCCGTCACACCCCGTTCTTCGATGGTTATCGTCCTCAGTTCTACTTCCGTACCACCGACGTTACCGGTACGGTCAAGCTCCCCGAGGGCACCGAGATGGCTATGCCTGGTGACCACATCACCATCGAGGGCGACCTCATCCACCCGATCGCCATGGAGGAGGGCCTGCGCTTCGCTATCCGCGAGGGTGGCCACACCGTCGGTTCGGGCATCGTCTCCACGATCATTGAGTAA
>URUC01000051.1 GCA_900550965.1 uncultured Collinsella sp.
ATTAGTAGCCATGGGTCTCCAATCGGTTGAAGTTTTGATTGAAATACCCAAAGCCGCCGCGGTCTATGCGCACGTCAACGACGACTCGATTGCCTGAACCAGAAACGTCGTGGCTCCGGTGCCGCAGGGCTTGTCGTAGTAGTCAACAAAGCGCTGATCGGCAAGATAGCCGTGGGCGAGGCCCAGGTATGCTTCGTCTTGGGGCTCGTGTCCCCAGTTAAGGGCAATCCATCGACGGTGCATTGCGACAAGTTTGTGGGCCTCGTTGCTCTCTGGGTCGCCAATGCCCATGGCAATCGAGAGTTGACCCAGAATAGCGCGTTCAAGTTCCTTCATGTCGTTCCATGTCTCGGGGTCCATATCCAGCAGTGCTTCATTTGCTGCATCGATAGCCTCATCGCCATAGCGCGCCCGCGCTTCGGCGCCGTAGCGCTCCTCGTTTTCCTGCACGGTGCGCCAGCGCTCCAGTTGCGGCAGGACGGCGCCCATGAGCGAGACGGCTTCGTCGAGCGACATGCCGGTGTTTTGCGCCAGCCGCGGGGCGCAATCCTCGATCATCGCCTCCATGGTGGTGTCGTAGGTGTACTTGCCGTGGTCGTAGCACCACTTGCAGTAATGGTCGGTCGTGGCGCCCGTGGCATCGGTGCCGCAGTCGTCGGGCGTGAGCACCATGCCGCAGCTCTGACAATAGTGCTCGGGCATTTCGAGCAGGTGGGACAGAGGCTCGCCGGTCACGGCGGCGATGAGCTTCATCATGTCGATACCCGGGGTGACTTCGCCGCGCTCCCAACGGCTGACGGCTTGGCGTGTGACGAAGAGCTTGGCGGCGAGCTGCTCCTGAGTAAGGTGATGGGCACGACGGACAGCAATGAGCTTTTCTGCGAAGGCCATAACGGCTCCTTTCTGCTGATTGATGGCTTAAGCATACGCGGCGGCAGGTGCCCTTCCAAGCAACCGTTGGTTGCATGCAGATGGCGATGAGAGAGAATCGCAGCCTGCGCCCCACGCCTCCATGCCGTACAATGACCGGCATGGAACCTATTGCACGCATACATACCGACCTGCCGCAGAAGTTCGGCATTCCGCGCAACAGCTTTTTGGCGCCCCATCTGCAGGGGCGCATCGTCTTTGAGCAGGAATTTGCCTCCAACGCAGCAGTTGAGGGTCTGGATTCCTTCTCTCACCTATGGCTGCTGTGGCGTTTTGAAAACGGCACGCCCGGCGGCACGGCTAAGGACATAGCTGCCGATGCCAAGTCGCAGGACAGGTCCGGCACCAACGCAAAATGGTCGAAAACCGTGCGCCCGCCGCGTCTGGGCGGAGCCGAGCGCGTGGGTGTATTTGCCACGCGCAGTCCGTTTCGCCCTAATCCCATCGGGCTCACCTGCGTCAAGCTCGATTGTGTCGAGCTCACCGACGATGGTCCCATCATCCATGTGCTGGGGACCGACCTGCGCGACGGCACGCCCATCTACGATATCAAGCCCTACATTCCGTTTGCGGACTGTCACCTGGATGCGACAGGCGGCTGGATTGAAGACGCGCCGTGGCAAGAGCTCGATATCGAGTTCCCACAAGCGCTGCAGGATATGATTCCGCCCGCAAAGCTCCCCGGCTTGATAGAGGTCCTTCGCCAAGATCCGCGCCGCGCGGGTAGCAAACACGAGCCAAACCGCGTCTACCATCTGGCTTACGCTGGGCTCGACATATCCTTTACGGTTGATGGAACCAGGTTGACGGTAATCGCCGTCAACGACGCGCGGGACTAGCCGGCCATTCGCCGGCGCCCGCCAAATTCAACGCCAAACCCTCATGACAAAATCGCCCACGCTGGTGGACAATAACGCCTACCAAAACAATCCGCTTTGCATGGGAGCTCAGCATGAAATACGACTTTACTTCGCTTATCGGCCGCCACGGCATGGACGCCATCGCCGTTGACTCCTGGGGTGAAATCCCCGGCATGGCTCCGAACGCGCCCGACGAGGGCTTCGACCGCATCCCCATGTGGGTGGCGGACATGAACTTTGCCACGGTGCCCACGGTCCAGGAGCATATCATTCAGCGCGCCCAGCATCCCATGTTTGGCTATTTCGATCCTCGCCCCGAGTACTTCGACCGCATCATCGAATGGCAGAGCCGCCGTAATGGCGTTAAGGGCCTGCTCCCGGAGCATATCGGCTACGAGAACGGCGTGCTGGGCGGCGTCGTGTCGACCCTGCGCGCGTATGTCCAGCCGGGCGATGCGGTGCTGGTCCACAGCCCGACCTACATCGGCTTTACCAAGTCCATCGAAGCCGCGGGCTATCGCATTGTCCACAGCCCGCTTAAGCTCGACGACCAGGGCGTGTGGCGTATGGACTTTGAGGACATGGAGCGCAAGCTCGCCCAAAACCACATCCATGCTGCGGTGTTCTGCTCGCCGCACAATCCCTGCGCCGCGTATGGGAGTGCGACGAGATCGAACGTGCCATGGACATCTATCGCCAGCACGATTGTGTGGTGATCTCGGATGAGATTTGGTCCGATATCATCCTGCCGGGCCACAAGCATATCCCGACGCAGTCGGTGAGCGAGGATGCCCGCATGCGCACGGTCGCCCTCTATGCGCCGAGCAAGACGTTTAACCTGGCGGGCCTGGTCGGCAGCTACCACATCATCTATAACGAGACGCTGCGCGACCGCGTGTGCGCCGTGTCCAATAAGACCCACTACAACGAGATGAATGTCCTTTCGATGCACGCGCTTATCGGTGCCTACCAGCCGCAGGGCTACGAGTGGCTCGATGAGCTCAACGAGGTTATCGAGGGCAACATTGACTACTTCTGCGATTACGTGGACGAGCATTTTGAGGGTGTGTCCTATTCACGTCCGCAGGGCACGTACATGGTGTTTCTGGACTGCACCGAGTGGTGCCGAGAGCATGGCCGCGATATTCAGTGGTTGCTCGACGAGGGGGCGCGCGTGGGCGTGGGGTATCAGGACGGCCGCCCGTTCCACGGACCCTGCCACATTCGCGTGAATCTGGCGCTGCCGCTTTCGCGCGTAAGGGAGGCGTGCGACCGCCTGGACCACTACGTTTTTAATGCACGGTAAGTGAGCACTGCATGCGGGGCCTTCTGCCAAGTCGGCTGGAAGGCCCCGCATGGTAAAACGTCTGTAACCATTGGGCACTCGTGTGGTTTTGTTTGCTATTATTTTCAACCATTTCAGTCTGTAAACAGGATCGTCTGGAGCTTGATGAAAAGACCCCGTCGCTCGGTTGCCATTTCGTTGTTTGTTGCGCTTGCGGTGGCGAGCGCCTTTGTCGTAGCGATAGCTGGCTGTTCCGGGTCGAATGACGGAGCCTCGACGTCTGCATTAGAAGGTCTGGATGCCTCGCAGGTCAAAGACGACGACCTTAAGACGCTCGACGTCGGAAGCGACCTCTATCCACCGTTTGTGTATACCGATGAGTACGGCGATATCGTTGGCCTGGATGTCGAGATATTGACCGAGGCTTTGGCCCGCATTGGTTACAAGCCAAAGTACCAGCTGATCGATTGGGAAAAGAAGAAAGAGCTGCTGGCGAGCGGCGAGCTCGATTGCGTCATGGGCAGCTTTAGCATGACGGGTCGCGAAGACGAGTATCGTTGGGCCGGCCCGTACCTTGCGAGCCGCCAGGTGGTCGCGGTCGATCCCCAGAGCGATATCTACACGCTTGCCGATCTTGAGGATAAGGTCGTGGCGGTCCAGTCCACCACCAAGCCCGAGGACATTTTGCTCAATCATACAAATGAAAACGTTCCGCAGATCAAAGAGCTCTACTGCTTTTCGGACCGCTCATACCTGAACCCGGCGCTCGTCGAAGGTCTGGTCGACGCCATCGCCGCGCATGAGTCCTCGCTGCTCACCTACGAAAAAGACTATGGCGTAACGTATCGCATTTTGGATGAGCCGCTGCTAGAGGTTGGTTTGGGCACCGCTTTCGATATCAACGATACGCGTGGCATCGACGTTAAGCTCACTCATGCCTACCAAGAAATGCTTGTCGATGGCACCATGGAACGTCTGGTGTCAAAGTACTTTGATGACCCTTCGCCATTTTTGAATATGGAGGGCCTGTCATGATCGATGCGCCCGACCACGCCGCTCAGGAGCGGGGCAATCGTTCGGCAGGGGCATGGCTTCTTGTCGCTCTGCTGGGGATAGCGCTCTCGGTTGTTGCCGGCATGATGAGCTACGGCTACACGACAGCTCAGGCCGAGCAGCGCTTTGCCGACGTTGTCGATTACGTGGCGACGCAGAGCCTTTCCTACGATGCATTCAATAGCGCCTATACGACCAAAAACCTGATTCGTGTTATGGAGATCGCAGGAGAGACAGCGCGCGATATGGAGCGCGACGGTTCGGTGGATAACGCCATGCTGGAGCAATATGCCGACCAGTTCAACGTGAGCGCACTGATCGTGACGGACGCATCGGGCAATTTGGTGTCCGAGTCCTCGACGGATGGCGTGGGCTACGAGTCGCTCGCTACGTATCTCAAGGAAGCGCCCGTGCTGGAGGTGGCAGCCCATCCGCTTAAGTCCTATACCGCCCGTATCACGCTTGCGGATGATTCGGTTGCAGACATTGGCTGCGTGACTCGGCAGGATGTCGAGGGCATCGTTGTCGCAGTGAGACACCAGAGCGCCAAGGCGGTCGCGAGCAATACGCTCAAACTGCAGAGCCTGCTCGGTGGTTATGAGACCATCGACAGTGGCAATATCGTGATCGAAAGCGATGGCAAGGTCGTTGCGACCAATGCCGTTGAACCCACCATATTGGGCGTATTCAATCTGCCTGCAACGGATGTCTTTATTGTCGACGGTATTAAGGATCGATGCCTGCCCGGCAAAGTCCGACTGGTCAACGCCAGCGGCGAGTGGTATTTGGGCACATTTGGAAAAGCGCGCGGGTTCTACGTGTACACCTATGCCTCGGCGCGGCGCTACTTTGAGGTCGTCGCGGCTGTTGCTGCCGGCGTGCTGGTGCTCTACAGCGGTGTTATAGCCGTTGTTGTGATGGTGCGTCGCCGCGCTGATCGTCGACGTTTGACGGACTTGCTGCAGCAGGAGCGCGACTATGGCGACAAGCTGGCAAAGGCAGCGCGTGAGGCCTCGTCTGCCAACTCGGCAAAGACGGAGTTTTTGCGTCGCATGAGCCACGATCTGCGCACGCCCATCAACGGCATTCGCGGCATGGTCGAGGTCGGCGATGCCAATGCGGACGATCTGCAAAAGCAGACCGAGTGCCGCTCAAAGATCTGGACGGCATCGGGACTGCTGCTCGACCTTGCGAACGAGGCACTCGATATGAGCCGCTTGGAGAGCGGGCAGGTCGACCTGAATCTCGTGCCTACAGATATGGTGGCCCTCAACCGTGAGGTGTGCGATATCCTGGAGCGCCAGGCCGAGGAGCGCCTGGTGACAATTATCTGCGACCAGCAGACGCTTGATCATCCCTATGCGCGGGTGAGCGTGACGCACCTCAAGCGCTTGTTGCTCAATATTGCCGGCAATGCCGTCAAGTACAACCGCCAGGGCGGCTATGTTCGCCTGGTGTGCCGCGAGGTGGAGCCAGCGGATGGCGTCCCCGTCTATGAATACACGATCGCCGACAACGGTATTGGCATGAGCGAGGAGTTCCAACAGCACCTCTACGAGCCGTTTTGCCGCGAGGAGCAACAGGTGGAAGGTGCCTCATCGGGAACTGGCCTGGGCGCGCCTATCGCAAAACAGTTGGTCGAGCTTATGGGCGGAACCATGAGTTTTACGAGCGTCTTGGGGCGGGGGACGACGTTTACCATCCGCCTGCCGTTCGAGAAATGCAAACGCTCTGAGATTCCTCAGGCAGTTCGCGTGGATGGGGGCGATGGCGATGCGCTCCAGGGCTTGCGTGTTTTGCTCGTAGAGGATAACGATCTGAATGCCGAGATCGCGCAGTTTACACTCAGCCGTGCCGGTGTCGTCGTGACGCATGCTAAGGATGGCGAGTCTGCCGTTGAGGCGTTTGCCGCGAGCGCACCGCACGAGTATGACGTGGTGTTGATGGACATCATGATGCCGGGCATCGATGGCCTTGAGGCCACGCGTCGGATTCGAGCACTCGATCGCGAGGATGCCGCGACCACGCCGATTATCGCCGTGAGCGCCAACGCCTTTGCCGACGACCGCAGACTTTCGCGTGAGGCAGGCATGGACGCGCACCTGAGCAAACCTGTGAGCTCGCAAGAGCTCGTCGAGGCGCTAGCGCACATCGCCGCCGACGCTTCATAAGCATATGGCCCGGTTCCAAGGTGGGTTGGAACCGAGCCATATTGCTATTGATGAGGCCAGCTGGGGGGCTTACTTTTCTTGAATCTGCTTGCCGCAGAGATGCTCAATCGTAATCTCGTAGAGTTGGACGCCCTTAATGTCCTTGGCGATTTCCTCTTCGACTTCTTCGGCAGAAGGGTAGTACTTAAGCGCGAGCTGGCGGACTTTATCCTCGATAAACGCGGGAGTGTCATTTGCCAGGCGACAGCGGCCAAAGACCACGGTACTCATAACGTAGGGAGCCCAGTCACCGTCCTGGTGCCACTCGTTGCCGTAAACGGTAAAGCAGACCTTGTCATCGCGCTTAAGTGCGTCGACCTTGTGGCCAGCCTTGGCGCCATGGAAATAAATCTTGTCGTGCTCGGCGTCAAAGAAGTAGTTGACGGGAATGGCGTACGGGTAGCCATCGTCGCCGTTGACGGCAAAGACGCCGCGCTTGCAAGTGGCGAGCAGTTCGCGCGCTTCCTCGTCGGTGATGGCGCGTTTCTTTCGACGTAAGGGCCTAAACATCGTTGGCTTCCTTTCTGGTCGTGCGTGGTTGCTGCAAAAACTATAGCGAAACGGATCCGTTTTTCTTGATGCTGGCGAGTATGTTTTTGAGCTTGTTAAAGTCGATCGGTTTGGACAGATGAGCGTTCATGCCGGCAGCGTGTGCCGCCTGGGCGTCTTCGGCAAAGGCGTTGGCGGTGAGCGCGATGATGGGGATATCGGCTGCATCGACCTTCTCGCTCAGACGAATCGCGCGGGTTGCCTCGTAGCCGTCCATGCCCGGCATCATAATGTCCATCAGGATCGCATCGAAGCTGCCGGCGGGATGCGACAGGTACAGATCGACGGCTTCGTTGCCGTTGGCGGCGCGGGTGACCACGACGCCTTCGGATTCTAGCAGCGCCTGGGCAATCTCGGCATTCAATTCGTTGTCTTCGGCGAGCAGCACGTTCATGTTGGCGAGCGAGCAGTCGAGCGCTCTCTCGACCGTATTCGCCCGCGCCTGGGGGTTCTTGTCGATATCGAGCGGAATCTGGACGTTGAACGTACTCCCCACGCCAACCTCACTCGAAATCTCAATCGTACCGCCCATCAGTTCAATAAGCGACTTGACGATTGGCATACCCATGCCGGTTCCTTGGAACTTGCTGCGCGCATCGTCACCTTCTTGGGCAAACGGCTCATAGATATGCTTTAAAAACTCGGGAGCCATGCCAATGCCGGTATCCGAAACGCTAAAGCAAAAGAGCACGCGCCCGTTATCGAGTGGCTTGGTCTTTGAGCTAAAGGTGACGGAGCCGCCGCGTTTGTTGTACTTAATGCTATTGTCTAACAGGTTGATCATGATCTGTCGGATATGGGTGGGACTGCCGATCATGTATGGTCCCGTGGCGTACGGCAGACTATTGTCCTGCATGGTGATGCAGTTATCGGATGCGCGGAGCTTGCACAGCACCAGCGTATCGTCACAGAGCTCTTTGAGGTTAAAAGGCGCATGTTCCAGCGTTAGCTTGCGGTCTTCGATTTTGCCCATCTCGAGGATATCGTTGATCAGCGAGAACAGGTGATTGGCGGCAACACGCGCCTTGGCGCGGCTTTCGCGGGCGACTTGCATATCGCCTTCCTTCAATCCCTCAATTTCGATAAGGCCCAGGATGCCGTTGAGCGGCGTGCGGATGTCGTGACTCATGCGCGTGAGGAATGCTGTCTTAGCGGCGTTGGCGGCATCGGCTTTTTTGCGCTCGGTTCGAGCGCGCACGAGCGCCCAGATGAGCAGGACGATGCCGACCGACAACATACCGATGAGGGTAGCTGCAATGGCGGTGCGGTTGCGATAAAGGAATTGAAGCGTGTTGGATTCCTGGGCCGTGTACGACGTGGAGGAGAAATTGCTTGCGGAGAGCGATTCTCCGGCATTGATGATGCCCTTGTTGATGATACCCAGCAGCTCGGGCTTTCCGCGCGAAATCCAGCACGAGAGCTCACAGGTGTCAGGGAGCTCGACCGTCTCGCAGTCCTCGAGGTCATAACGGTCGCCGATGGTTTTTACGCGTGAACTGGGAGCGACGATGCAGTGTGCCGCTCCCTTCCTGAGGGCGTCGAACGCTTCATCGTCGGATTGGTATTCGGTCACGGTCGCTGTGGGGAACAGACTTCCAAGTGCATTTTTGTTGACAAACGATGATTTGGTACAGGCGATGTTCTGAAGGTCTTTGTTCAGGTTGCTGCCGGTGTGGATGGCGGTGAGGGACATGGTCCCCAACGATACCGACTGCACAACGCCTGTTTGCTCGGCAAACCAGTAATCTCGGTATACCGGCAGCGCAACGTCTATGCTTCCCTTTGACAGGGCCTTTGACATCATCTTGTAGCTATCAAAGGCGACGGTTTTGACCGTAATGCCAAATTTATCGTGCAGCGTCGTCGTAAGCGATGCGAGCGAACCTTCCATTTCGCCGTCTTCGTCTTCGTTACAGTAGGGGAGTTTGCCCGTAATGTAGCCGAGCGTGATGGTGTTGTCATTTGCTTTGAGCCAGGAACGTTCGGGGCCGTTGAGCGATGATGAACCGCTGTTTTGGGCCGAGTAGTTAGATTTGACTTCGTCGATATAGCGTGGGTTGACGCGGGCGATTGCCGTCATGGCGGCATTGATGTCGTCCATCAGGTCGGGGCGGCTTTTGGGGACGGCAAAGTAGTAGTCGCTCGAACCAATATAGAACATGGGGGAGGCGCTGGGCGACGAGGTCGTGTCGTTCATGATGATGGCATCGACCTCGTTGTTTGCGAGCGCGTCAAAGAGAACGGAGTTTCCGTCATACTCCCTGTATGTGCAGGCGATTCCTTCGTTGGTGAGCCACTGCTGGCCAACGAAGGTTTGCATAACGCCGGGGTTGCAGCCGATGGTAAGGCCTTGGAGCGCTTGGGGGTCACCCTTGGCCAGATCGTCGCGCTCGGGCTTGGCGTAGATGTAGTAGCGCTCAGTGCCCTCGGGGTTCGAGGAAAAGAGCAGCTTTTGGGCGCGTTCCTCGGAGTAGGAGATGTTGGACATGAGGTCGATCTCGCCCGCCTCGAGCATGTCCATAAGCTCGGTGAAGGTGCCGGAGACGTATTCGTACCGCCAGCCGGGCGTGTAGTACGACAGGGTCTGGAGGTAATCGTAACCCCATCCCGAGAGGCGCTCGCCGGGGGTGCCGTCCTGGAAGCCCTCGTTGTTGACGAGCCAACCAACGCGGATCGTTTTGACCTGCTGATCGGTATTGGCGGCATAGGCGGGGGCGGGCATGATGGTGCTCAGTACGGCGAGCACGGCAAGCGCGACGGCCAAGGTGCGATATATAACTGAACGAAGGACAGCGGGAGCTCTCACATGCAATCCTAACGAATCGAGACATTACCGCATAAGGATACCAGCTCAGCCTGCCCAGTCGGCAGCTGCACCGCTAAACGGTCCCGCCCGGCAGTTGGGCAGTTGGGGACAGTCCCAATCTGTCCGGCACAAAAGAAACGTCCCTAACTGTCGGTTGTGGGACAATACCGAGCGAACGAGATTGGGCGTCTGGGAAAGGGGTCGCGATGAACAGGTTGAGGACGCTTGCCGACGTACTACGACAGGCCGGCTTTGCGCGCATCACGGGTCTGTTTCTTATCTTTTACCTGCTGTGCTCGACGGCCGTCTGGCTGTCCGAGCCTACGACCCTCACCTTTGGTGATGGTCTCTGGTTTAGCTTTGAGACGGTCTCGACGATCGGCTTTGGCGATATCCCGGCAGAAACGCCGGTCGCCCGCGCTATTACCGTCGTCCTGAGCGTCATCAGCATCTTCTACATCGCCATGCTCACGGGTGTGGCGGTGAACTACTGCAATACGCTCATTAAACTGCGCCAAAAGGACACCATGGCGCGCTTTATGGATGATCTTGAGCATTTGGAAGAGCTCGATCGTGACGAGCTCGCTGACCTGTCGCGCCGCGTGCGCGAATATCGCCGACGCCAACGCTAGAACGGGCGCCGTGCGTCACGACGAGGGGGACTGAATATGAATATCACCGTGTATCTGGGCGCCAGCGTCGGCAATGACCCGGCGTTTCTGCCCGCGGTGCAGGAGCTGGGCGACTGGATTGGCGCTAACGGACACGCGTTGGTATACGGCGGGTCCAAGTCGGGTCTGATGGGTGCGCTCGCCGATAGCGTACTCGAGGCAGGTGGACACGTGACGGGTGTTGAACCGAGCTTTTTTATCGAGGCCGAGTTTCAACATGACGGTATCGACGACCTCATCGTGACGAGTGACATGGCCGAACGCAAGGCCAAGATGATTGAGCTCGGTGACGCGTTCATCGCCTTTCCCGGTGGGACGGGTACGCTCGAGGAGATTGCCGAGGTCATGTCCGCCGTGTCGTTGGGGCATCTCGATGCGCCGTGCATTCTGTACAACCTTGGGGGCTACTACAACGATCTTAAGGCGTTGCTCGAGCACATGATTGATAAAGGGCTTTCGAGCCCGAGGCGCCAGCACGGCATCTACTTTGCCGACGATTTGCGCGAGATTGCCTCGATTATCAACGGATAAGTCTTGAGCCTGCCCCACTATGACTCCCAATGGTGCCGTTTGCGGCGCAGACGGTTGGCTCGTTCGGGTAACGCTCGCTCTACAATAAAACGTATCTTTGCCGAATTTGACCACGGGAGGTCCCGATGGATAGTCTTGCAAAACCCAAAAACCGTGCGCTGTTTTTAGTTAGCGTTGCCGTGACCGGTGCGTTCGCAGGCGCCGCGGTCTGGCTGTTCTTTTTTGCGATGGAGCACGGTGTCGACTATCTATGGACCGAGATTCCGCACGCGCTGGGCGTCGCTTCGCCTGAGCTCGCGAGCGGCCCGTTCGGTTTTCTGCCGTACCCGTTTTTTGTCTGCTTGCTGGGCGGCCTGCTGATCGGTCTGTACGAAAAGATTACGGGCACCAAGACCGATGACCTCAACCAGGTGATGGCCAAGGTTAAACAAGACGGTCGCTACCCGTACGACAACCTCGGCAAGCTTTCGCTTGCGGCATTGCTGCCGCTGCTGTTTGGCGGAAGTATTGGACCGGAGGCCGGCCTGACCGGAGTTATCGCGGGTCTGTGCAGCTGGGTCGGCGACCGCATGCGTCGCTTTGGCGCCGAGTTTAGGGAGCTCACGCTGCTGGGCACCCAGACTGCCCTGACGGCGCTCTTTACCGCGCCCGTGTTTGGCTTTGTGGCGCCGCTCGCCGGTAGCGCCGACGGCCAGGGCGCTGGCGAGGACTCCGCGTCCGATGAGATCACCATCAAGCTGCCCAAGGCGCAAAAGACCGTGGTCTACGGCATCGCGATTGCCGGCGGTCTGGGCACCTATCTGCTGCTCGGCCAGCTTATGGGCGGCGGCATGGGCATGCCCAGGTTCGAGGCCGCCCAGGTGGGTAACCTGGAACTTGTCTGGCTCATTCCGCTGGCGTTGGTCGGCACCGTATGCGGTTGGCTGTACTTTGTCTCTGAGCATGCAAGCGAGGCACTGTCCCATGCAATAGGGGAGCGCCCGGTCGTCAAGGCCATGCTGGCCGGCCTGGCGCTCGCCATCTGTGGCACGGTCCTGCCCTACACCATGTTTGCCGGCGAGACCCAGGCCGATGTGCTCATGGAAACCTATCTGACCATTCCCGCTGGCGTGCTTATCGCGACCGGTCTTGTTAAGGCCATGCTGACGCCCGCCCTCATCAACCTTGGTTGGCGCGGCGGCCACTTCTTCCCGGTTATCTTCTCGGGTGTGAGCCTGGGCTATGGCCTTGCCATCCTCACCGGCGCAGATCCGGTCTTTTGCGTCGCCGTCTGCACCGCCTCGACGATGGGCGCCGTCATGCGTCAGCCCGTCATGGTCGTGGGCCTGCTGCTCATGTGCTTCCCGCTCAAGGGCATCGTCTGCATGATCATCGCCGCAGTCATTGCGGCAGGCATTCCGCTGCCCAAGCCGCTGCGCAAGTAGCGTATTGCGCTTTGCGTTTGTTTAGAACTCGTTTTAAAGAAGCCGCGCGAGGCCGTTTGTTTACGGCTCGCGCGGCTATTGTTTAGAGCTTCCTCAGCATGATGGCGATGGTGTTGAGGTATTCGAGCGCGCCGGCTTCAACGGCAGCGCGGTCGCCTGCTGCATATTCGTTGTCGCAGGCGAGCCAGTCTTCCCATGCTTCGTCTGTGCAGAGCATGGGCTGCATCGAGACAATCTCGACGCCGGGGGTCGGCTCGATCATGGCGCGCCACCAGGCTATGTCATGCATATAGTCGAGCTGCTCGGGTGTCCAGGATTTGAGCAGGCAAACGGGCAGGTTGTCGTGGCAGTCGCGAACCATGCCCGGGATGCTTAAGTAGAGCATCCCGCCTTGCTTTACGTAGGGGAGTAAGCGCTCGCCCAGGTAATGTGGATCGCGACCGTAGTAGTTGTACGAGTCGATGCTCACGACCGCATCAAAAAAGTCGTGCTCAAACGGTAGACCCTGTGAGGCGTCCGTCTTGACAGGGTGAATAACGTTGCGGGGAATGCCGAGCGAATCGAAGAACGTGCGGTTTTCGACGGGGTCGCTCCACAGGTCGACGGCGTAGGTGTCAAACCCGTATTCGCGGGCAAGCAGGGCGCTGGTGATACCGGTGCCCGACCCAAGGTCGCAGACACAAGCGCCGCGGGGGATGCTTGCACCGCGAAGGAGCTCCTCGCAGAGCTTGAGGGGGTTTGGCCCCATGATTTTAGAGCGTACGAGTGTCGCGTCGAAGCTGGTGGCTTTTGGGAAGGATTGAGATTTCGCAGAGCTCATTGTTCTTTCCTATCAGGTGCATATGTGGCAGATGACGGAGGCGGAACGGCGCAACAAACCACGGCCGCAAGACGGCCGTTTTCAATTTGTATGCGATTGACCGTTCCCTAAAGAACAATGACCAAAAAGACATCCCCTTGGATGATCAAGATTGGGCCAAGGCCCGTGACGTCCCCATTGTAGAACGTGGCGCACGGGCTGGGGATATGCCATTTGTCACGGATTTACGGATGGGCGATTGCGACCGATTGTGGCCTACGTGGGTCAAGTTTCGCGTGGCTACAGATCGCGTGCTCGATAAACCTTGGTGCTGACGGCGCAGCTGATTGCACATAGCGCGAGAGCAAGTGCGGCGATGCCTGCACACAGACAGCCCAGAACGGCAGGATCGGGATTCGCTCCGGCAATCGACATAAGCCAGTTGCTGATGGGGTTGGAGGAGCTCAACGTTGCCATGGTAAGACACCCGAGCATGGCAAACAGGCCAACGGATAGGCGCAGCGCCTCCATGTGTCCAAAACGAAAGAATAACGGCTGTGCCAAAAACACCATCATGAGGGAAATGAGCATCGATGCTGCCGAGGCTATTGCGATCTCAAAGACGGTTTGTCCTGTCGAGGTCACGCCCGCACTGTTGAAGAGCGGAAGGACGATGATGTTCAAAAGCACGGCGGCGCAGGCCATGATGGCCGAGAAGACAACGATGCACAGGTAGCGGGCACAAATAATGTCTTTGCGCGAGAAGGGCAGCGTCGCCCGATAACGCTCCCAGCCATTTTGATTGTCGAAGCCGGCCAGCGAGCTCATGGCCATGATGGGCGACATGGCACTGACCGCGCAGGCACCGGCACTCATGCCGGAGTCACCGTCCGATGCGTTGGCGAGGGTCAACACGACGAATATGAACAGGCCGACGCCCGCGATGCTCGGGACAAGCGTGCGGACGATGGCGAGCTCAGACATAAAAGCGCGTTTCATTTCGAAGCCCCTTTCAGCATGAGGCGCAGATAGTCATCAATGGTTGCCCGGTCGCAGGGAATTTCGGGGAAGGCCTCGAGCGCCTCGCGACGGTTGGGCACGAGCACGTCCACGCTGTAGGCGTGGTGGGCGGCGCGGGCGCCTTCGACGCAAGCTATAAGCTCGGCGGCCTGTGCCTGGGAGCAGTGGGCGATGCCGGCACAGTCGGTAATATCCTCGCGCGGCAGACCAAACACAATCGAACCGTTATCGATGCAGATGACGCGGTCGGCGGCGCGATCGAGGTCGGATGTAATGTGGCTCGAGAGTAACACGCTGCGCTGGCCGTCGGCGACAAAGGCAAGCAGCTCGTCGAGCAGTTCCTCGCGCGCCATGGGATCAAGACCCGCGGTGGCTTCGTCCAAAACGAGCAGTTTGGCCTTGTGGCTGAGTGCGCAGGCAAGCTGCAACTTCATGCCCATGCCGCGGGAGAGGTCCTTGACCTTTGCCTTGGGATCCAAGTCAAATCGGTCGATGAGGCTGGCGAAGGTGTCGTGGCTCCAGGTGGGGTGCGCCGGGCTTACGAGTGCCTCGACTTCGGTCACCTTGAGTGTGGAAGGGAAAGGACACGTGTCCAGCACGAGGCCGACACGGGTGCGCAAGCAGCGCTGCGCTTCACCGGGTGCGTCGGCACCGCAGTGCTGCCCAAACAGGTGCACCTCGCCGGCATCGAGCTTTATAAGCCCGAGCCCGGCCAGATCGTCGGCTTTGCCGGCACCGTTG
>URUC01000052.1 GCA_900550965.1 uncultured Collinsella sp.
AAAAGCCTCATTGCTTTCAAAGTATCAGCCAAAGTTCCCAATGGTGGTGCATAAGGGAGCGGGCCCGGCCACTAATAACCTTTTGAACGACTCTGCTTGCAGCCGGAGTGAAAAAGGTTATTAGTGGCCGGGCCCGCGACCGGTGGGACATGTACCCCCAATTAACTGTTCTTCATGACAATCGAATCCACGACATCGGCCACATTCTCGCAGCAGTCGGCACAATACTCCAGGAAGGCATACACGTCACGCCAGGCGATGACCTCGAGCGGGTCCTTGCCGTTAACGTGCAGGTTGCGCATGGCGTTGATATAGAGCTCGTCGGCCTCGGACTCGATGGTGTTGATCTGGATGACGAGCTCGCGCAGCGTTTTGGACTTGCGGTAGTTGGGAAGTTCGACCATCAGGTCCTTCATGGCGCGGCAGGCATCGGTTACCTTGTGGGCGATGACGATGGCGTCGGGATGGATGCTCTGAATGTTGGTGAAGTAGACGCGCTGTACGACGCCCTCGATGCGGTCGAGCACGGTGTCGAGTGAGCAACTCATCAGATCCAGATCCTCGCGCTCGAGCGGGGTGATAAAGGCGGTGAGCAGGGCGTCTTCGAGCTCATGGTGCTTCTTGTCTGCCGCATGCTCAATCGCATGCATTTTATCGAGCATGTCGTGGATCTGCGCGGGGTCAAAGTTCTCAAAAATCTTGGTGAGCAGCTCTGCGGCCTGAACGGCGAGGTCGGCGCAGGCGACGTAGTTGTCAAAGTAGAACGAATCGGGTTTCTTTGCCATGGGTGGGTCCTTTCGAGGCGAAGACGGGTGAGCGAAGTGTTGCGGTCCGGATGGACGTTCGGTTTGACTAGAGGAACATCATGAACAGCTTGGCCATGACAAAGCTGATGAGTCCGCAGGCGGGGAAGGTGAAGAACCAGGTGAACATCATGTCCTTGACGACGCCGAAGTTGATGGCCGAGAGGCGCTTGACGGCACCGACGCCCATGATGGCGCAGGTCTTGATGTGGGTGGAGGACACGGGGATGCCGGTAAGGGTGGCTAGCAGCAGGTTCGCGGCGCCCGCGAGGTCGGCGGAGAAGCCCTGATACTTCTCGAGCTTAACCATGCTCTGGCCGACGGACTTGATGATGCGCTCGCCGCCCACGCTGGTGCCGATACCCATAGTGGCCGAGCATAGCAGCATAATCCAGATGGGGATGCCGGCATCGCCGACGCTAGTTTGGCCGTTTGCGAAGGCCACGCCTAAAAAGAGCACGCCGATGAACTTCTGTCCATCCTGCGCGCCGTGCATAAAGCTCATGGCCGCAGCGCTCGCGATCTGAGCGTATTTAAAGAAGACATTGGCACGTCGCCTGTTGGCGGCGGCGAAAAGAATCGAGACGAGTTTGCACAGGACCCAGCCCATGACAAAGCCCAGGCCGATGGAGAGCGCCAGGCCGTAGATGACCTTCATCCACTCGTGGACGTTGACGCTGCTCGCGCCGCCGAGGGCGATAGCGGCACCGGTCAGGCCGGCGATAAGGCTGTGGCTTTGCGAGGTGGGGATGCCGAAACGCGACGCTGTGGCGCCGTAGACGACGATGGAGAAGAGAGCCGCGCACAGGCAGGCGAGCGCCATGGTGCTGTTTCCGCCAAAGTCAACGATATGCGAGATGGTATTGGCGACGCTCGCGTTAAAGTGCGTCATGATGAGCACGCCGAGGAAGTTGAATGCGGCGCTCATGAGAATGGCGGCGCGGGCGGGCATGCAACGCGTAGTGACGCAGGTCGCGATGGCGTTGGGCGCGTCGGTCCATCCGTTGACGAAGATGGCGCCCAACGCGAGGATCACGGTGACGGCAAGGACTGGGTTCGACACAATTTGGCCGAGGAAGGTTGAGAACGTTACGTCCATATATGGGCTTTCTCGAAGTTTGCAGACACGTTACAAAAACATGATAAATCGTATCACCTCCTGCGGGTTTCTTTGCCGAGTTCTGATGGGAGAAGTAATTTTTTGGCACTAAAATTGAATATTAGCCCTGTTGACCGTGGGTGTTCTTTTTGCTATCACGCCATGCGGACACGCGCGTTCGCTCCGACATTCCAAAACCACAGTCTGTTCGCTTTACAATATGCAAACATGCGTTCGATAATGGGAAGCATGGAATATCGACAGACAGATGGCAAAACTCGACGCGTGCACAAACAGTATGTGGACGTTGTGGCTCGCATCCTCGCGGGCGGACAAGTCGTGCCGGTCACCGTCTGCTGGGTCGACGGTCGTTGCTTTACAATTGACGAGATTGTCTCGTCCACGGGCTTTGGCTTAACGGTTCACGGTGTTCGTACGGCAACGTATAAGGTTCGTTTTGGCGGGCATGCGACCGAGTTGTATCTGGAGGACCAGGCGTGCGGACGGCCGGACGGCTCGCAGGCCCACGTGATGCGTTGGTGGGTCTGGGCGTTTGATCGTACGCTTGAGGGCGAGCGCCGTAGGTAAGGACGCACGGCGTTCGGGTACAATGACAGGAATCTTGTCAGCTACTGCGCCGTTATTTGTGGCGCTTTTTGAAAGGACGAACCTATGAACGATATCCAGGGCTATCAGAACGGCCCCGTCGAGAGCGGCGCAAGCCGCGCCAAGGAGATGTCGCCGCGCGCGTACAACCTTGTCATGTCTGCCCTGATCTTTTTGGGCTTTTGCGCCATGGGCGCCGGTGCTTGCTTTACGAGCACCATGTCGTTTGCCCGCATGATGATGAGCGGCGCCGCTTTGCCGCTGGTCTTTGGCTCGTTTATTTTGACCATCGTCGGCATGGTCATGATGTCGGCTGCCGCGGGCAAGCAGTCTGTGGGCCTGTCGCTCACGGGTTACGTGATCTTTGCGAGCACCTTTGGCCTGACCGCGTCGTTTGGTCTTGCCAACTACGACCTGCCTACCATTAACACCGCCTTTATCGCCACGGCCGCCATCACCTTTGTCTTTGGTGCGCTGGGCGTGACCTTCCCCAAGTTCTTCCAGCGTGTGTATGGCATTGGTTTTGGCATCCTGCTTGCCACGATTCTGGTCGAGATCGTGCTGATGTTCATGGGCGTTTCGCAGTCCATCACCGACCTGATCGTGATCGTGGTGTTCGCCGGCTTCATCGGCTACGACACCTATGTGGCAACGACGGTGCCGCCCACGCTGCCCAACGCCGTGCTCATGGCATCCAACCTGTTCGTGGACATCATCAACGTGTTCCTGCGCATTCTGAACATCCTCGGCCGTCGCGATTAAAGCGCGGCATTGCGATGCTTCCTGCCGGACGCGGTAAAACGATGTGAAAGGCGGTCCTTCGGGGCCGTTTTTTTTGTACGCGGCGGGGTATCATGGATGGGAAAAGCCGATAGCGGCAGCGACAGGAAAGGTGGCCACGTATGGCAGACGTCGACAACAGGAACCGTAACCGCAGGTCCAACCGAGCGGGTCAGCCCAATCCCAAGCGCGAGGCCCGTGCCAAGGCCGCCGAGCGTCACGTGGCAACTGTGTCCGAAGCGTGCGCCAAGGATATCGAGCGTTCGCTTGCCGGTGTTCGCGAGTTTGACGGTATGCCTGCCGGCTTTGTCGCGGCGATGAAGGCCAAGGTTCAGAGTGCTGTGGCCGCCGAAGAGCAGGTCGCCGAGGACGTCGAGAACGCGGAGACTGCCGAGACCGAGGCGGCGCCCGAGCCCGTCGAGGAGCCTGCCGAGGAAATCGCCGAAGCTGAGTCCGCGCCTGCTGAGGAGCCCGCTCCGGTCCTGCCCGAGGTCACTGTGCTTGATGCCTCCGCCACGCAGGCAATCCTCGATAACGGTCGCGGCTATGCGCAGTTCTGCGACATGGCCGTGCTCGCCTTTGCCTCGTTTACCAATCCGGGCGGTGGATATATTCAGGGTTATCTGGGCCAGGAGGCCACGCTGTGCGCCGATTCGTATCTGTACAACGTTCTCGATAAGCAGCGTAAGTGGTACGGCGAGAACCGTCGCCGCAACATCAACTGCGAGCTCTATCGTAACCGCGCCCTGGTGGTGCCTGCGGTGCGCTTCGACCGCAACCACGTGCATGCATACGCCGACGTGATCGTGGCCGCCGCGCCCAACGTTAGGCGCGCCCGCCAGGAGTATCGCGTGAGCGACGATGCTCTGCTGGATGCCCTGCGCGACCGCATTCGCTTTGTGCTCGCCATCTGCGATGAGCTTGGTCGCGAGAAGCTCGTGCTGGGTGCTTGGGGCTGCGAGAACAACGGCTTTGATGCCGAGGCCGTGGCCGAGCTCTTCCGCAAGGAGCTCGCGTCGGGCGACTTCAAGGTCAAGCAGGTCTTCTTTGCCGTGCCCTCTACGCGCTGGGACCAGGACTTTGCCAAGTTCGAGCACGTGCTGGCAAACTTCCCTGAGCGCAACGAGGAGTCCTATGCCCAGGTTGCCGCCCGCGCCGCAGCCGCTCGCGCCGCCGAGCAGGCCCAGACAGCAGTCGAGGATGATGAGGACGAGGATGACTGGCGCAAGTACCTGTAAGCGGTGCGCGCGATGTGATATGCCAAGCCGACGGGAGGGGTTGCCCCCGTCGGCTTTTTACTGAATGAGGAGCTCAAGATGAAAAACGTTCTGTGCTTTGGTGACAGCAACACCTATGGTTACGATCCGGCGGGCATGCGCGACGGTACCGCGGTGCGCTATGCGCAGGATGTGCGCTGGTGTGGCGTGGTCCAACGTGACTTAGGCGAGGGCTGGCATGTAATTGAAGAAGGCCTCAACGGCCGCACGACGGTACGCGACGATATGTGCCATCTGGACACTAACCTCAACGGCATTCGCGCGCTTCCGATGCTGCTCGAGGCTCATAAGCCGCTGGACGCCATTGTGATCATGCTGGGCACCAACGACTGTAAGACGGTCTTTAACGTGACAGCTTCCGATATCGCCCGTGGCGCCATGGCGCTGATTCGCGCCGTCCGCGCGTTTCCGTGGACCGACGCTGCGCCTTGCCCGCGCATCCTGCTGATGGCTCCTATCAAGATCAAGCCGCAGATCGCCGATGTATATATGACCGATTTTGACGAGCGTTCCGTCGAGGCATCTGAACATTTTGGCGAGTACTATGCGCACGTGGCCGAGCAGTTTGGCTGCGACTTTTTGAATGCCGCCGAGTTTGCCGAGCCGGGCGATATCGACTATCTGCATATGATGCCCAAAAGCCACGAGAGCTTGGGACATGCCGTGGCAGCCAAGCTCCAAGAGATGCTCGGTGAGTAGCGCGACCCCAAGCCACCGCAAAGGGGACAGGCACCTTTGTGGTGGTTTTGCCCGGGTAAACGAACGGATTGGCTGCCATATGGGCATGGACGAGCTCATCGACCTCTTTGCCGAGGGCGATGAGCTCGTCTCCAATACCGCTTTTGAGGATTTGGATCTTGCCTACGACGTGGCGAACGGCGCGACCTTCGATGGCGTTGTGTTCCGATCTTGCGAGTTCGATAGCGTTGACTGGAGCGGCTCGACGTTTCGCGACGTGGTGTTTCGCGGTTGCCGCTTTATCCGCTGCAACATGGAAGGCTGCTGGCTCAGCCGCTGCGACTTCGTTGACTGCTCGGCACCGGGACTCAACTTGCTCAAGGCGCGCCTGTCGAGCGTGTCGTTTGGATCGTGCGATTTGAGCTATGCGAACCTTTCGGAGGGACGCATTGGCCCTATGACAGCATGCGATACACGTCTGAGAGAGGCTGCGTTTCAGGGTGCCAAGCTGGGTCAGATACGCCTGGATGGCTGTGACCTGACGCGTGTTGATGTGTTCAAGACGTCGCTTTCCGGCGTTGATGTGTCGCGCTGTACATTTGCAGCGCCCGTTGTTTCGGGCGATTACCATGAGTTGCGTGGCTTGACGGTCAATGCCGAGCAGGCGCTGGCACTCTCGGGTTTGTTGGGAATTCAACTCGCCGGTCCTTTGCTCGACCGCTATCTAAAATCAAACCGTCGCAACATTTAATGATTTTTCGCGTTTGCACGATTTTCATCGAATGTTGCGACGGTTTTTGGTGCAAAGTAGCCTGTCTCTTTTTGGCAGGTTACTGGCTATTTAGTACTGCCACATGTGGTTGACGGGGCCGGAGCCTTTGCCCATGTTCAGGCCGGCGGCCAGAGCGCCTGTCAGGTATGCCTTGCCCGCATTGACGGCATCGGCAAGATCCATGCCCTGGGCCAGCGCGCAGGCGATGGCGGACGAAAGCGTGCAGCCGGTGCCGTGTGTGTTGTCGGTCTCGATGCGCTTGTGGCGGAACCACGTGGTGAGCGGATCGCCCAGATGGTTGCCCTCGTCATCGAGTGGCGCGGGTTCGGCCAATACATCGTTGGCCTCGTTGACAAGATGCCCACCCTTAACGAGGGATGCGCAACCAAAGCGGCGGGTGAGGAGCATGGCAGCATTTTGCTGTGTGCGCTCGGAGTCGACCTCGTAGTCAAGCAGGGCCATGGCCTCGGGAATATTGGGCGTGATGACGGTTGCTAGTGGGAACAGGCGGCGGGTGAGCGCCTCGGCGGCATCTTCGGCAATCAGCCGTGCGCCCGAGGTGGCTACCATGACGGGGTCGACGACCACGTTTGTCGCGTTCCAGGCGCTCAGGTGGTCGGCGATAACCTCGATAATCTCGGCAGAGGAAACCATGCCGATCTTGACGGCGCTGGGGCGGATATCGTCAAATACGGCGTCGATCTGCGCAGCGACGATATCAGGGGAGATATTCTGCACGGCGGTGACACCGAGCGTGTTTTGTGCGGTGATGGCGGTGATGGCCGTCTCGGCATACAGGCGGTGCGCCGTGATGGTCTTGATGTCGGCCTGAATGCCGGCGCCACCGCTGGAATCGGATCCTGCGATGGATAGAACGGCAGGTACCTTACTGCGATCCATGTTTGCTCCCTTGTTCGGTCGGAATCAAATGGGTCTTTAAGCCAGCATTATAAAGATGCCCGGGCCGACTCTATGTCGAACCCGGGCGGGCGATGCAATCTTTACGCAAATGTAAGCAAATGTTCACACGTCAACAATTGACGAACACCATGTTACCGATTGTGGCTCCGGTGACGAGTTAGTCCTCCATGCCGAGATCGATCGTCGTACCCTCGAACACCTTGTTGACGGTGCGGACGGCGCACATCTTGCCACACATGGTGCAAGTGCCCTCGGTGGCGGCGGGGGACTCCTCGTAGCGCTTCTTGCCGGTGACCGGGTCGAGCGCGCACTTCCACATGGAGTCCCAGTCGAGCTTGCGGCGTGCCTGGCCCATCTTGTCGTCCATGTCGCGGGCGTGGGGTACCTTCTTGGCGATGTCGGCGGCGTGTGCGGCGATCTTGGTGGCCATGAGGCCATCGAGCACGTCCGGGGCGTTGGGCAGGCACAGGTGCTCGGCCGGCGTCACGTAGCACAGGAAGTCGGCACCGGAGCTGGCGGAGATGGCGCCGCCGATGGCAGCGGTGATGTGGTCGTAACCCACGCCGATATCGGTCACCAGCGGCCCGAGCACATAGAACGGGGCATTGTGGCACAGGCGCTTCTGCAGTTTCATGTTGGCGGCGATCTCGTCGAGCGCCATGTGACCCGGACCCTCGACCATGACCTGGACGCCGGCAGCCCAAGCGCGCTTGCACAGCTTGCCCAGCTCGATCATCTCAGCGGTCTCGGTGGCGTCGTTGGAGTCGTAGAGGCAGCCCGGGCGGCAGGAGTCGCCGAGCGAAATCGTCACGTCGTACTCGTGGCAGATCTCGAGCAGCTCGTCAAAGTACTCGTAGAAGGGGTTTTCGTTGCCGGTGACCTCCATCCAGCCAAACAGCAGCGAGCCGCCGCGGCTCACGATGTTCATCAAGCGGCCGGTCTCCTTAAAGGTCTTGGTGACCGACTTGTTGATGCCGCAGTGGATGGTCATAAAGTCCACGCCGTCCTCGGCGTGCGCGCGCACGACCTCGAACAGGTCATCCTTGGTAAGCTTGACCAGCGGCTTTTCCATGTAGCCGATGGCGTCGTACATGGGGACGGTGCCCACCATGAGCGGCGTCTCGTCGATGAGCTGCTGGCGGAACTGGCGCGTCTTGCCCGAGTTGGAAAGGTCCATGATGGCGTCGGCGCCAAAGTCCTCGGCGATCTTGACCTTCTTCCATTCCTCGGCGGCATCGGCTTTATCGCCCGAGATGCCCAGGTTGACGTTGACCTTAGTAGACAGGCCCTCGCCGACACCAAAGGCGCACATGCCTTTTTTGATGTGCACGATGTTGGCGGGAATGGCGATGCGGCCGTCGGCCACGCGCTCGCGGATGTACTCGGGGTCGCGATGCTCGCGCTCGGCGACTTCCTTCATCTGCGGCGTGATCTGCCCGGCGCGGGCGAAGTCGATTTGCGTGACGAGCTTGGGCTCGGTCTGTGTGCTCATTGGCACGGCTCCCTTCGTTGGCATTACCCATATCAGGTTTGCGGGTCAGGGCGGGCGCGCCCAGTCTCAGCCTGCCGTCTTGTCCTGCAAGCTCCCCGTTTATGTAATGGGCTCAAGTATAGCTCGAATGGGTACGATTGGCCTAACGAGCGTGCCTGTGGGGAGGCGAACATGGAAGACAAGCATCTATATCGAGAGACGCAATGGGATGTATCGGCCGAGGAAAGCCGTGCGCACCATGGCCTTGTCGCGATTGGTTTTGCGGTGCTTGCTGTGCTGGTGATTGCCGTTTGTATCTGGACGTTTGGTGGTCGCGGCGGCGCTGCATGGGAGTTCGAGGCTGATGATAGCCTACCGATAATGACGGTGAAGGTCGCGGGTGGCAATACCGTTGCCGCGCCGGGCGACTATTGGTATCCGCGCGATGGATTTGTCCAGCTGCAGCTGAGCGGCGGTTCCATTCCTGGTGAAGAGATCGAGCGCGTGACCTTCGATGCGTCGCTTAAGACGCTGTCGGTCGAGCTCAAAGATCAAGGGGATGTGCCCACGACGATGGATATCGCGCTGACGGAATGGCGCTTGGAGCCCCCATCGGGTGTTGCGGTGTCCGAGGTAGAGCACGTTAAGATTACCTACCAAGATGGCTCGACAAACGAAGTTGCCAAAGCCGACGGCTTGGCGGAATAGACGCCGTGCCTAGGCAGCACATTCAAAAGTAGCGGTGGTCCTACAAGGTCTGTTCGTTCAGGAAGACCAAAGTGTTCTTATTTGAAAGCTCGGGAAAGTGACGATAACCAACATCAAACGCGGTGAGCCCGCTTACATCCTCGAGCTTGTTTTCTGCCATCCAGCGCACCATGGAACCACGTGCCTTTTTGCTGGCGGTCGAGCGCTGGATGGGCTTGCCGTTGCGGATGCCTTCGCCAAAGAGGCACGTGACGACCGTGGCGTCGCCCGCGAGATGGGGCAGAACGGCTTTGGCGTACTCTACGCTGGCGAGGTTGACGATCGTAGCGTTGGAGCCTGCCGGAGCGATGGCCCGTGCGAGCTTGTCGCCCCAAAACGCATAGAGGTCTCGGGCATCGTCGACGGCAAGCTTCGCGCCCATCTCCAGCCGATACGGTTCAACGGCATGAAAGGGGCGTACGCATCCGTAAAGGCCCGAGAGGATCCACAGATGGTCTTGCAGCCATGCGAGCTGCGCGGAATCCATCACCTCGGGTGCCATGCTCTGGTATTGAATGCCGTGATAGGACATGACGGCAGGGGAGAGGTGGCGGGCGAGTGCGGGATTGTCGAGATCGCAGTTTTTCAGGATGGGCCCAAACTCATGCAGGGTGTTGAGGCAAGGCCCCAGCAGTTTGTCACTCACGTTCCAGAGCGCCTGCAGACCTCCGCTGCCTTCATTCCGCTCGATATCTAGCAGTGCGCGGTGGAGGCGAGCCGTCTCGTGCGCAAAAGGTGGAATGCCCAGGACTTCAAAAGCATCTTGGGCCGCACGCATCTGCTTGGCGGGCGAAATGATGACCTGCAGCATGGACTCTCCTCTGCCAAAAGGGAAGTTGCGGTGGAATACGGTCTGTTTTGGCCGTTTATGGGCCAGTTTAGTCCGTATTTCACCGCAACTGATGAAGGGTTGTTAGGCGCGCTCGATGAAGGCCTTGTAGCCGCGATAGGCCTCGTAGATATCGGCCTTGTTGGCGACCTCCCACAGGGCATGCATGGACAGGACGGCAACACCGGAGTCGATGACGTTCATGCCGTACTTGGCCATGATGTAGGCGATGGTGCCGCCGCCGCCCGCGTTGACGCGACCGAGCTCGCAGGTCTGGAAGTCCACACCGGCCTCGTCCATGATGTCGCGGACGAGGGCCACGTACTCGGCGTCGGCGTCGTTGGAGCCACCCTTGCCGCGGCTGCCCGTGTACTTGTTAAAGCACAGGCCGCGACCCATGAAGGCGGCGTTCTTGGTCTCGAACTTGCCGGCATAGCCCGGGTCGAAACCGGCGGACACGTCGGAGGAAAGCATGCGGCTGTGGGCGAGCGCGCGGCGCAGGGCCAGCGGACTATCCTCGCCGGCGAGCGTCATGATCTCGGCGACGGTGTTCTCGAAGAAGCGGCTCGTCATGCCGGTGGCACCTACGGAGCCGATCTCCTCCTTGTCGACGATGAGCGTGATGCTCGTGCGCTCGACATTGGCCACATTGATCTGGGCGAGCATGGAGGGGTAGGCGCAAACGCGGTCGTCATGGCCATAACCCAGAATCATAGAGCGGTCGAGGCCCATGTCGCGGGCGGGGCCGGCGGGCACGACCTCGATCTCGGCGGAGAGGAAGTCCTCCTCCTCGACGTCGTACTGCTCCTTAAGGATGTCCAGGAACATTTGCTTGACGGGCTCCTTGGGGGCGTCCTTGTCGTCCTCGTCAAACTTGACGGGGCGGCCGCCCACGATCACGTCGAGGATCTCGGCATCGACGGCGTCCTTGGCGGGCTTGGACATCTGCTCGCTCGAGAGGTGGATCAGCAGATCGGAGATGGTAAAGACCGGGTCGTCCGCCTTGTCGCCGATGTTGATGTCGACGGTGGTACCGTCCTTTTTGCAGATGACGCCCACGAGTGCGAGCGGGGAGGCTACCCAGTGGTAGCTCTTGACGCCGCCGTAGTAGTGCGTGTCGAGGTAGGCCATGTCGCCGGCCTCGAAGGCGGGATTCTGCTTAAGGTCCAGGCGCGGCGAGTCCACGTGGGCGCCCAGGATGTTAAAGCCCTGCTCGAGCGGGGCGGTGCCCAGGTTGACGAGCATAAGGTCCTTGCCGTGGTTGGCGGCGTACACCTTGTCGCCTGCCTTGAGCTCGCGGCCTTCGGCGATCACGGTCTCCAGGTCGACGTATCCCGCCTCCTCGGCCATCTTGATGCCGGTCTTGACGCACAGGCGCTCGGTCTTGTTCTCGCTCAAAAACTGCTTATAGCCGCGGCAAAGCTCCTCGAGCTCCTCGATTTGCTGTGGCGTGTACTTTTTCCATGCGCAGGGACGCTCCATGACGCAGGCTCCTTTCGGATCGATCGTGCTGGTTGATGTACCGTGAGCCATCGTATCACGCGCGGGCTCACGGTGGCGGGGGAGCTTGATGTGCGGTGGCCGCGGGGCGGGGAGCGTGTAAACTGGAGTGAGCAAACCGTGCCCAGCCTAAAGCGAGGTATTCAATATGTCTGAAAAGCGCCGCACCTTTGCCGTTATCGACGGCAACTCGCTCATGCATCGCGCCTTCCACGCCGTGCCGCCGACCATGAACGCGCCGGACGGTCGCCCCACCAACGCGATTTTTGGCTTTCTGAACATGTTCCTCAAGATGATCGATGCCTTTAATCCCGACGGCGTTGTCGTGGCGTTTGACAAGGGCAAGCCGCGCGTGCGTATGGAGATGCTGCCGCAGTACAAGGCGCAGCGCCCGCCCATGGACCCCGACCTGCACGCGCAGTTCCCCATGATCAAGGAGCTGCTCGGTGCGCTCAATGTGCCGATTCTGCAGTCCGAGGGCTGGGAAGGCGACGATATCCTGGGAACCATGGCGCGCTTGGGTGAGGAGGCCGGCTGCGACATGCTGCTGGTGACCGGTGATCGCGATATGTATCAGCTCGTGACTGAGCACGTCAACGTGGTCTCGACTCGTAAGGGCCTGTCCGACGTGGCGATCATGACGCCCGAGAGCGTGGACGATCTGTATCACGGCATCACGCCGGCGCTCGTGCCCGACTTTTATGGTCTGAAGGGCGACACGTCCGATAACATTCCCGGCGTACCGGGCATCGGCCCCAAAAAGGCGAGCGCGCTCATTGCGCAGTACGGTAGCCTGGACGAGGTCATCGCACACGCCGATGAGGTCAAGGGCAAGATGGGCGAAAACCTGCGTGCGCACATCGACGATGCGCTGCTGAGCCGCAAGGTCGCAACCATTCGCACCGATGCGCCCGTCGAGCTCGACTTTGACGAAACATCCTTCCCAGCGTTTTCTGCCGATGAGGTTTCCGCGGCGCTGGGTACGCTTGGTATCACCGCCATGCAGAACCGTTTCTTGGCACTGATCGGTGACGAGGGTGGCGCTGCTGCCAGCACGTTTGAGATTCCCGCCGTTTTGCGCGCAGCCGCCGGCGATGCTGGCGCGCTTGGTGCCGTTGCGGCTGAGGTCTCCCGCGTGATTGATGCCGGCGAGTGGGTCGCCGCCGTTGTGGACGATGACAAGGAAGAGGGCGCGCTCTTTGGGCTGACGCGCACGCTGTGGTTGGCGACGTCCAAGGGCCTGTTTGCGCTCGAGGAGGGCGACAGCGGTGCGGCGGCTGAGGTTGAGGGCTTCAACTTCGCCCACGGCGTGATTGCCGGCGTGCTCGCGCGTCTGTTTATGGAAGGCCGTGTGGCGAGCCCGGATATGAAGGCGCTTCTGCATGAGCTTTCGCCCATCGATTCTTCTGAGCTCGAGCTCATGGATCCGCTGGCAGTCGATTCTACGCGCATCTTCGATACCGTTGTTGCCGCCTACCTGTTGGATTCCGACCGCTCCGAGTTTGACGAGGTGTATCTGGCCGATACGTATCTGCAGATGGCGCTGCCTGCGGCGCGCGGCGCAGAGGGTGCTGCGCCCGCCGCTCGCACGGCGGCCTTGACGCTGGCGCTGGTTGCACCGCTGCGTGACCGCATGGCCCGCGAGAACGCCGCCAACGTGTTCGATGGGATCGAGATGCCGCTCGTGCCGGTGCTTGCCAAGATGGAGCGCGCGGGCATGCTCGTGGACCCCGACCGCCTGCACAGTCTGTCCGAGGGCCTGGCGACCCAGATTGCCGAGGTCGAGCGCAGCATTCGCGACCTGGCCGGCGACGAGACCTTTAACATCGGCAGCCCCATGCAACTCTCGCACGTGCTGTTTGATGTTATGGGACTTCCGACCAAGGGCCTCAAAAAGACCAAGCGCGGCTACTATTCGACCAACGCCAAGGTGCTGAGCGACCTTGCCCGCGACCACGAGATCGTGCGCCTGATTTTGGACTGGCGTGAGAAGTCCAAGATTAAGTCGACCTATCTGGACACGCTGGGCCCGCTGCGCCGTGGTGACGGGCGTGTGCACACCACGTACAACCAGACCATCACCGCGACGGGGCGCCTGTCTTCGAGCGACCCCAATCTGCAAAACATTCCGACGCGCTCGGAGCTGGGGCGTACCGTCAAGACGGCGTTCTCGGCGGGCGAGGGCAGCGTCTTTTTGGCGGTGGACTACTCGCAGATTGAGTTGCGTTTGCTGGCGCATCTTTCGGGAGACGAGCACCTGGTGCGCGCCTTTAACGAGGGCGAAGACTTCCATGCCGAGACGGCCGCGCGCGTGTTTGGCGTGCCGGTTTCCGAGGTGACGCCCGACTTGCGCAGCCGCGCTAAGGCCGTGAACTTTGGCATCGTGTACGGTCAGCAGGCCTACGGTCTGTCGCAGTCGTTGCACATCTCGATGGCCGAGGCGCGCGACATGATCGACCGCTACTACGAGGCCTACCCGGGTGTGCGTACGTTCCTCGACAGCGTGGTGGCACGTGCCAAGCAGACGGGCTACGCCGAGACCATGTACGGCCGCCGGCGTCATATTCCGGAGCTCAAGGCCAAAAACCCGCAACTCCGCGGCTTTGGCGAGCGCACGGCCATGAACCACCCCATGCAGGGCACCGCGGCCGACATCATCAAGATCGCCATGGCCCGCGTGAGCCGCCGCCTGGAAGAAGAGGGTTTTGCCGCCCACATGATCTTGCAGGTACACGACGAACTGGACTTTGAGTGCCCCGTCAACGAAGTCGAGCGCCTAACCACCATGGTCCGCGACGTCATGGAACACGTAGTAGACCTCCGCGTACCGTTGATCGCCGAAGCCAGCACCGGCATAACCTGGGCCGACGCGAAATAGGGAAGCACTCCGTAAGGCAAGCTCGCCCAAGACGCAAGCCCCCACATACTTAAGATTTGGGACAAACACTACTGATTAATTTGTCTCGCGGTCTAGATCG
>URUC01000053.1 GCA_900550965.1 uncultured Collinsella sp.
GAGAGCCCGCCGGCATAAAGAGCACAGCGTCCAAGTCGAGCGACTCGCGCGCCTGCTCGGCAGTCACCAGGTGCCCGTAATGAATCGGGTCGAATGTGCCGCCCATAATGCCAAGCCGAAACTCCTTGCCCTCTTTTATGGGAAGCTCGGGCAAACCGATTCCACCGCGCAGCGACATGGCTTACTCGCCCTCCGAGGTCTCGGCATCGTCCGCGGCATCCGCCGCATCGATAGCCTCGACGCCCTCATCCGCAGCATCGGCCACGTCAATGGCCTCAACGGCAACGTCCTCGCCAGCGTCCTCGAGCTCCTCGTACTCCGAGAAGTCCTCAGCGCCCTCAAAGTCAAAGGCGCGCTGGCAAATGCGGACCTCGTCGCCCGCACGGCAACCGGCCTTCTCGAGCGCGTCGTCAACACCCATACGCGCAAACTTATGCTGCAGGTAGATGACGGCTTCCTCGTTTTCCCAGTCGGTCTGGATGACCATGCGCTCGATGGCACGACCGACCACGCGGAAGGCACCGGGCTCTTCCTGGACAATGCGGAACCGCTTCTCGCGCTGCAGACGGCGGCGCTCCCACTCCTCGTCGCGAAGATCGACAGGCTCATCGGAGACCGCCAGCTCGGCGCGAAGCTTAGCCACCTGCTCGCCTACGGCAAGCATCAGCGTATTGAGACCGGCACCCGTCACGGCGGACACGGCAAAGAACATATGGCCGTCGTCGAGTGCCGCACGCTTGAGGTCGGCAATCTTGTCGGCCGTGCCCGGCGCATCGCACTTGTTGGCGACGACGATCTGCGGACGCTCCGAAAGCTCGGCGCCATACTGCTCGAGCTCACGGTTGATGATACGGTAATCCTCAACCGGGTCGCGATCCTCAAACCCGCCCGTCATGTCAACGACATGCATGATGAGCGCCGTGCGCTCAATGTGGCGCAGGAACTGATGGCCCAGGCCCTTGCCCTCGCTTGCGCCCTCGATCAAACCAGGAACGTCGGCAACGACGTAAGAATACTCACCGGCACGCACCATGCCGAGGTTCGGCACGAGCGTTGTAAACGGATAGTCGGCGATCTTGGGACGGGCGGAACTCATGCGCGCGATAAGCGAGGACTTGCCCACCGAGGGGAAGCCCACGAGTGCGGCATCGGCCATAAGCTTCATCTCAAGCTCAATCCAGTGCTCCTCGGCCGGTTCGCCCAGCTGAGCGAACGCGGGCGCGCGGCGCACCGACGTCACAAAGTGCGTGTTGCCCAGGCCACCGGCACCGCCGGGCGCCACGACAACGCGCTCGCCATCGTGCACCAGGTCAGCAATCTCGAACATCGGGGTCTGCGTCTCGGGGTCGAGCTCGCGCACCACGGTGCCCATGGGAACCTTCAGGATCAGGTCCTCGCCGCTCTTGCCGTTACGACGGGCACCCTGCCCGTGCGTGCCGCGTTCGGCGCGGAAGTGATGCTTAAAGCGGTAATCGATCAACGAAGACAGCTGAGCATCGGCCTGGATGACGACATTGCCGCCACGACCGCCGTCGCCGCCATCGGGGCCGCCCTTGGGGACAAATGCCTCGCGCCTAAACGACATGCATCCGGCTCCGCCGTCGCCGCCGCACACGTTAATGCGGCTGATATCGGTGAACTGTGACAACAGAATCGCCTCCTACAAAAAGAGGGAGACCCTTGAATCCTAAAACTCAAGTGCCTCCCACATATGTGCTCTATGAAGGGTGAATTACGCGTTCGCGAGCGGGCGTACGCTGACCCTGTGCTTGATACCCTTGTGGAACTCAACGGTACCGTCGACCAGCGCGAACAGCGTGTCGTCCTTGCCACGGCCAACGTTCTCACCCGGGTGGATGTGCGTGCCGTGCTGACGGACGAGAATCGTGCCCGTGGTTACCGTCTGGCCGGCATAGCGCTTCGTGCCAAGGCGCTGACCGCGGGAGTCACGGCCATTACGGGAGGAACCGAGTCCTTTTTTGTGTGCCATTGTGTATACCTACTCTTTCGTTACGAGTGTAATCTACTCGGCGACGGGAGCCTCGGCGACAGCCTCAGCCTCTGCCTTGACAGCCTTCTTGGCGCGGGAGGTAGCCTGAACCTTCACGATCTTCAGCTTGGTGAGCTGCTGACGGTGACCCTTCAGACGACGATAGCGCTTGCGCTTGTGGAACTTGAAGACCAGCTGCTTCTCGCCCTTGAACTGCTCAACGATCTGAGCGGTAACCTTGGCCTTGGCCAGCTTGTCGGGATCGGTGACGATCTTCTTACCATCGTTGAGGAAGATGACCGGCAGGGTGACCTTGTCGCCCTCATTGCCATCGATCTTCTCGACGGTGATGACATCGTCGGTGGCGACCTTGTACTGCTTGCCGCCCGTGTTAACGATTGCGTACATGTTTACTTGCCCTTCATGCATCAGTTAGTGCAACAGCCGAATATAGTAGCAGGCGATAATACCCCCGTCAACGAGTATGTGGAGCAAATCCACAAGTTCGCACAGGTATGGGGCTGACGAGTCGGCCCTCGTCGTCCTCGCATGCTTGATTCTGACGCTCGACATCGTAGGAGCAGATGGTCACGAGGTCTTGCATACCGGTGGAAACAATAGGTGCATCGACGCCCGGGGTCAAGCCCTGCAACAAAACATCAGCAGCTGAAAGCAAAATCTCCGGACGCATAGAGCCCTCGTTGTCGGCATGGGTGTCGAGCATGAGCACCAGATGGTCCGGACGCTCCCCCGCCGTGAGCTCATAGCCCACGAGCGTGTGATCCAAATCCAAGCGCTTGCTCTTTTTGCCGCGCGCGTAGTCGATGCCATGGTCCGCGCGCAGCGTGTCGATCGCACGACGCACCTCGTCGGCGCTTACGGGCGCCTCGGGATCCAAGTGCAGGTCGATGCGATACGACAGACGCGTGAGCTGCGCCGTCAACGCCGGCGTGCGCACGTCGATGTACGCCGCCTCGATGGGCGCCAGATCGGCCGGAGACGCCGCAGCCAGGCGCCCAAACGCCTCGTCGAGCGCCACGAACTCGGTCATAAACAGGTCATACCACTCGCAGGTCGACGACGTACCCACCGGTAGCGCCGAAGAGAAGCCCACGCGCATGTGCGGAGAGAAGCCCTGCGTGACGGCATAGGGAAGCCCCGCACGGCGCACGATGCGCTCAATGGTATGGATTACTTCGAGATGGCCCAGGTACTTAAGGCGATCGCGCTTGCCATAGCGAACACGAAGTCTAAAGAGCGTGGGGTTGTCGGTCAGGCGCTCACTCATGCGCGATCACCCATCAATACATTCTTGGCGTGGAGCGTGGGGCAGATTCCGCAGCCGGTGCACGACGTGCGGGTGCAGTCGGGAGTCGTGACACCCTCGAGCGAGCGACGGTACTCGCGCTCGAGGAAGCCGCGCGTGCAGCCGGGGCTCACATGCTCCCACGGCAGACGCCAGTCCAACTCGTAGGGCAGGTGCACGAGCTCATTGAGGTCGATGCCGTTTTTGGCAGCAGCCTCCTTCCAGTTATCGAGCGAGAAATGCTCCACCCAGGCGTCAAAACGCGAGCCGGCACGCCAGGCATCGATGATGACGGGCGTCATGTCACGACCGGCGCGGGACAGCGCGGCCTCGATGAGCGAGGTCTCGGCATCGTGGTAATGCACGCGGACGGCACGGTTGCGAACGCTCGTGATAAGCAGCTTCTGGCGACGCTTGACGTCGTCGTAATCGAGCTGCGGGCACCACTGGAACGGCGTGGCAGCCTTGGGGATAAAGACCGAAACCGAGATCGACACCGAGATCGAGCCGCGACGAGCCTTGGGCACCACGGAACGACCGAGCTCCAGCACGTGATCGGCCAGATTGGCGATGGCCACGATGTCCTCGTCGCGCTCGCCGGGAAGGCCCATCATAAAGTAGAGCTTCATGCGGTTCCAGCCGGCCTCGAAGGCCGCCTTGGCCGCACGGTCCAGGTCCTCCTCGGTCACGTTCTTGTTAATGATGTCGCGCATGCGCTGGCTGCCGGCCTCGGGCGCGAACGTCAGGCCGCCCTTCTTTTCGCCGGCGACCGACTCGGCCATATCCACGCCAAACGAATCCAGGCGCTGCGACGGAATAGACACGCGAATACCCGTATCTTCCAGGCGACGGTTGAGCCTGTCAAGCACGTCACGAATGCAGGAGTGGTCGGTCGTGGAGAGCGAGGTCAGCGACACCTCGTCATAGCCGGTCTTTTCCAGACCCTGAATCACCGACGAGACGATTTGGTCGGCCGAACGCTCACGCACCGGGCGATACGTCATGCCGGCCTGGCAAAAACGACAGCCGCGAGCGCAGCCGCGCAGAATCTCGATAGACAGGCGGTCGTGAACCAGCTGCGCATAGGGCACGCACGACTGCGACAGCGGATTCGTGGCGCCGAAATCCTCGACGACGCGTTTGTAGACCACGGTCGGCGCATCCTTGCCCTCGCGCGGCACGGTGTAGCCGTGCGGCGAGCAGGGCTCGTCGTGACGAACCTCATAGAGCGACGGCACGTAGTTGCCGGCAATGGATGCAAGCTGCTCAACAATCTGCGCGCGCGGGACTCCTTCGTCGCGCAGGCGGCGATGCAGCTGGCAGGTCTCGAGCAGCGATTCCTCGCCCTCGCCGATGAGGATGGCATCGAAGAAGGCCGCGTACGGCTCGGGGTTGTACACCGAGGGGCCGCCGGCGATGATGATGGGGTCGTCTTCACCTCGGTCGGCCGCTAGCAGCGGAATGCCAGCGAGATCGAGTGCCTCAAGGAAGTTCGTCACCGCCATCTCGTGCGGCACATGCAGGCCGACGATATCAAACGAAGCGACCGGCGCTGCACCCTCGAGCGAGAGCAGCGGAATGCCTGCCTCGCGCATAGCGTCACCCATATCGGGCCACGGCACATAGCCACGCTCGCAGGAGATGCCCTCGGCCTGGTTAAGGATGTTGTAGAGGATGGCGATACCCTGGTTGGGCAGACCAACCTCGTACACATCCGGGTAGATCAGGCAGCAACGGTAGTCGGCATCGGCCTTGGAAAGCGTGCCCCACTCGTGATCGATATAGCGGCTCGGCTTTTCGACCTTGGCGAGCAACGGCTCAATTAAATGAAAACAGTCTTGGTATGCAACGCGCAACGGAAAACCCCTAAGCAGCGAGATCGGATGCGTCCTGATAGGACGCCATAGGACGGGTAGCGCCCGCGACCGTGGTCACCAGATCGCGAACGCGGGAGAACGTGGCAGTAACCACCTCGTTGGCACGGCTGTAGTCGACATCGCGCTCGTAGAGCGAAACGAGCGCACGGCCCATGCCATAGGTGCCCGCGGCAGCAGTGAGCGCCTTGACGGCAAACCCAATATGCGGCGTCTGCTTGACGAGCGCGCGGGTGACCGCGCGGATCACAAGACCGCCGACAAGCACGCCCGCGACCTCGTAGCCGCGCTCAGGCTTAATGCCGCGTCCAAAGACGGCAGCGAGCTCAAAGAGCATGCCCACCTGCGCCAGCGCCATAACGGGATAATCGGCGCCCGGCAAAAACACCAGCGCACCGGTCGCCATATTGGTGAGCGCGCACGAGGTGATGATACGATTGGCCGCCGCGATGCGCATGAAGGCAAAGTTCGCCGCAAAAGCCGTTTCCTTTTCGGTGCGATCGAGAATCCAGCGGGCAAGCGTCTCGAGCAGATACGTCTTATCGGTTGCCGCTACCACGCCGAGCAAAGGCGTGGACTCCTCGATAAACGGCACCTCCACAGCAGACTCGGCAAGCACGCACACGGGGGCGCCGGCGATCACGAGCTCCTGCACGGCACTCTCCAAGCGGTCGGAGCCGCACGAGAGCACCAGCACCACATCGGTATCGGTCTTTGGAGCAATTCGCTCCTCCCCCAGACGCTCGACGCGCACAATGCCCGAGGTCGTCTGCGGTACAAAGGCGTCACGCACCGTCTCGGCCAGAAAGCGCGAGGCGGACGAATCCAAATAGACCGAGACGCGCACCGGCGTATCAGAATCCTTCTTAACGGACGCGCCCATCTTAAAAGCGCGGGTCAGCTTATCTACGGGAATTTTCATAGCAAACCCCTCCAGCGGTTACGCGGCGCCCGAACGATGCCGCCATATGGATTGTACGATACCCACCGTCAGCAGCTGAATCATCATCGAAGAAGAACCGAAGCTAATAAACGGTAGCGGAATACCGGTAATCGGCATCATGCCGATGCACATGCCGATGTTTTCAAAGGTCTGGAACGCCCACATGCCAACGATGCCCACACACGATAGGCGCAAGAACAGCGACTCACACTTAAAGGCGACGCGAATCGTCGAAAAGATCAACAGCACGTAGAGGCACAGGAGCAAAAAGGAACCGCAAAAGCCAAAGGTCTCGGACAGGAAGGCGAAGACGAAGTCGGTGTGGAACTCAGGCAGAAAGCCGCCGGCCGACTGCGTTGCATGGCCCAAACCCTTACCAAAGAAGCCGCCCGAGCCAACGGCGATCAACGACTGCTGCAGATTGTACGCATCGTCCGAATCGGCATTATCGGGGTCGATAAAGACCGTCAGACGGTTCATCTGATACTGCTTGATGAGCACATCGTGGCCGAGCAGCGAATCAAAGACCGAATCGAGCGCCAGGACGAGGGCCACCAGGCCCACGAGCAGGGCCAGGGTCGACAGCACCCATTCGCGGCGCGCACCGCTCATACAAATGACGATGGCGCCCGAAACCAGCACGACCAGGCCCGAGCCCAGGTCGCCCATGGCAACGACGGCCAAAAACGGAATGGACAGCATGCCGCAGAGCTTAACGTAGTCGCGAGCGGTATCGATGCGACCGTTATACTGCGAGCCAAGCGTAGCAATAAAGAAGATGGTGATGAGCTTGGCAAGCTCAACCGGCTGGAATGTCAAGCCGATACCGGGAATCTTGATCCAGCCCGTCATGCCCAGACCGCCCGTATAGGACAGACCCGGAATCTTGGGCGAAAAGATCACGATCAGGTCGATGATGAGCAACGCCGTCGAGAAATTGGAAATACCGCGCAGGTCGGTACGCCAGACCAGCACCGCCAGCACCGCACCGATGCCAATTCCCAGCAGATGGCGTGAGAACGAGGCATCGGCCTTAAACTGCGAAGCCGACCAGATAATGATAGCACCGTAAGCGACGAGCGCCACAGTAGCCACGAGCACACCGATATGCACCTTTTGGCGAAACGTGCCGCGCGAGGCCGAAAGTTGCTTGTTGACGCGGTCCAGGCTGCTGCGAGAGCCGGTCTTGGTTGAACGGAACAGATCCGCCGGAGAAAAATCCATCGCAACCTCCTATCGAACCGAAGAATCGCCCGAGGCCGAAGAGGTATCGGGCTCGTCATAAATCACGCCGAGCACGTCGCGCACGACATGCATCGCGGTATCTGAGCCGCCGCCGCCCTGCTCCAGGACAGTAGCGATGACATACTTGGGGTCATCGGCCGGTGCATAGGCGCAGAACCACGCGTATTCGTCCTCGCCGCTTTTCTCGCCCGTGCCCGACTTGCCGTATACCTGCGGCGTCAGGGTGCCAAAGTGAGCCGCCAGGGACGTCGATGCCGTGTAAATCACGTCGTGCATGCCGTTGCGGACAAGAGCCAAATCCGAATCGCTGTTGATCTTGGCCTCCAGGCGCTTCTTCTTGCCCTTTCCGTTGTACTTATAGGCATCGCCGTCGCCATCGCGCGACACGGCAGACAAAAACACGTGAGGCACGTACTGTTTGCCGCCGTTGGCAAGACCCATATAGGCGCACGCCATCTGCAGGGGCGTCACCAGGATGTCGCCCTGGCCGATGGCAATGTTGGTCATATCGCCGGCATTCCACTTGCGGTCCTCGGCAGAGGCGTCGGTGAAGTACGACTCTTTCCACTCGGCATCGGGAATACGGCCCGCGCCCTCACTCGGCAGATCGATACCGCAGGTCTTGCCTAGGCCCCAGCGACGAAAGACCTCCTGCAGGCCCTCGGGATGATGGTCGTTGTAGAAAAACGCCTTGCCCATATCGTAGAACACGGGGTCGCACGAGTTGGCGATACCCGACTGCAGCGTCATGGTGCCGTGGCCAGACGTCAGCCAGCAGCGCTTGCCCCAAGCCTTGCCCAGGCCCGTCCAATAGCCCGTGCAGTTAGTTGTCTGCGTTGAAGTGTAGGTTCCAAACTCAAGACCGGCCAGTGCCGAGAGCGGCTTGATGGTCGAGGCCGACATGTACTGTCCGCTAATGGCGCGGTTGAGCAGCGGGTGCGAACCCTTGTCATCATTGAGCTCGGTCCACACGTCATTTGAGACGCCGCCGATAAAGACGGACGGATCGAACTTGGGCTCGCTCGCCATGCCCAGGATCTCGCCATTGTTGGGATCGAGACACACCACAGCGCCGTTGCCGGCATTGCTGTAGCCAGTGGTCTTGGCAAGCTCGATGGCGCTCGCCAGCGCCGTCTCACAGGCCTGTTGGATCTTAAGGTCGAGCGTGAGCTTAATGTCGGAGCCGGCCTTGGCGGGCACGGCGCCGGCCTGACCGGTCACATTGCCCGAGGCATCGACCTTGACGGTCTGCTCGCCACGAATACCCTGCAGCAGGTTTTCGTAGTAGCTCTCAACACCCGCCTGGCCCACGATATCGCCCGACTGGTACGTAATCCGGCCAGCAGAAGCATCATCACCAGAGGTTTTCTTATTCTGGGCCTCGAGCTGCTCGGAGGTAATGGTGCCGGTATAGCCCAAGATATGGCATGCCGTCTCGCCATATGGATACTGGCGCTCGGTACGCTCGGCAATCTTGACGCCCGGGAACTCGCCGGCGTGCTCCTGAATATAGGCAACCGTGGAGCGACGGACGTCCGTCGCGATGGTATGCAGGCTCTGAGCGCCCTCGGAATTGTCCTGAATATTGCGCAGCACCGCCACGTAGGGCATACCTAGCACGTTGGCAAGATGGCGAACCAGAACCTCATCCTCGGCAAGGTCGCGGTAGGCCACGACAGCAAGTGAGGGACGGTTCTGGACAAGCGCCACGCCATTGCGGTCGAGGATGCGGCCGCGCACAGCGGGTGTGGTAACGGTGCGCGTCTGATTGCTATTAGCCTGCTTCTCGTAATAGTCCGACGAGACCATCTGCATGCCCCACAGCTTGACGGCAAGCGCCGCGAACATCGCGCCCACACCCGTGGTGAGGATGGAGAAGCGGCCCTTAAAGGCGGTCGCCGCGGTATTGCCCTCGCCCTCGGTGGCGCGCGGGGCCGTTCCATGCTGCGTATCGTAGGTAAAACGGGAATCGCCGCGACGCATGATGACCAGCGCGACCACGATGGCCACAACCAGCACGATACCGGCGATAATAACCGTCATCTGGGAAGACATCTACGGGCCTCCCCTATTTGAGCTTGCGGGTCTTGGGCTTAAAGCGCATGCCCGTCTGGCGTCCGCCACGTGCGGAGAATCCATAACCGGACTGCGGCACGACGCCGGACATCAAAAACGGAATGGCAACCAGACCCGTCAGGATCGAAGACGGCAGCGCATGGCCGAAGAGCGCCACGACAAAGCTCGTCTCCAAACCCATAAACAGCAAGATGATGCTGTAGATCACATTAATGACAAGCGCGAAGGCACCCACAGTGATGCCGCGCGCGCTCGGGGTACCGCCCGTCTGACCGGCGGCGCTATGCACCAGGGCAAAAGAACCCACGGTCAGGAGCGACATAACGCCCACCGGCACGGCAGCGGAAAGGTCATAGAACAAGCCGCTGCAAAAACCGCACACGACGGCACGGGTCGGGTCGCCCGAGAACACGCTTAAGCACACCAGGATAATCATAAAGTTGACGCGACCGCCCGCAATGGAGATCTGCGGTGCCAGGCCTGCCTGCAACAGCACGCACACGATGGCGGCGATTACAAACGTGCGGGAGCTCATCCCCTGCTCGTGTAGATCCATGGACATGCCCCCTATTCGCTCGAGCCGGAATCGGTCGTCTCGGACGTGTCGGAACTGTCATCCGGGCTCTCGTCCTTCGTCTTGGTCGCAGCATCGCGCGACGTTCCCTGCGGCGTGCTGTTGGCCGTGTTCACGTCCTCATCCGAGGCCGACTGTTCGTCGGTCAGCGAGGTGATGACCAGCACTTCCTCGTTGTTCTCGGCCGTCGTCTGGGCGCGCACCACAATGGTGTAGTACACGTCGTTTGCCGATTTCTCAACCGACGAGACGGTGCCGAGCGGAAGACCCTTGGGGAACACACCGCCAATGCCCGAGGTCACGATGATGTCGCCAACCTTAACGTCGGAATCGACGCTCACATACTCAAGACGCAGCGTGCCGTCAGCCTGACCCTGCAGCATGCCCTGGGCGCGCGTGTCCTGCACCATAGCGGACACGCCCGAGTTCTCGTCGCCAATCAGGCGCACGGTAGAGGTCTTGGCCGAGACTTCGATGATCTGTCCGATAACACCAGCCGAACTCGTCACAGGCATGTTGATGGTAAGCCCGTCTGTAGAACCCTTGTCGATGGTGACGGTCGAGGTCCAGGCATCGCCCGAGGCGCCGACGATACGAGCTGCAGTGGACTTGAGGCTGTAGGTCGACTGCAGACCGACCAGACCCTCCAGTCGCTCGGCGGTCTTTTGAGCCTCGGAGAGCTCGGCGACCTTAGAGGTCAGCTCCTCGTTTTGCTTCTTAAGCTCGTCAAGCGTGTCCTGCGACGCCGTAAGGTTAGAGAACACGTTACCGACCGCATTGAAGGGAGCCGCCACAGCCGAGCCCAGAAAACGCACCGGCGAGGTAATCGTCGTCACGCCCGAACGCACGGCATGAATCGGCCCTGCCTCGCCCTCGCGGATGTAAAACGTGAGCAGCAACACCGAAATCAGGCTGAAAACAATCAACGGGCGCATACCCGTTGATTGTCGCTTGGTATTCAGATTTGTGGAGAAACCCGAAGATCGTGCCAAATGGAATCCACCTTTTGGAAATTAAGCATTGGTCTGGACGAAGCCGCCATCAAACGCATTGGCCTCGAGCACGCGGGCACAGCCGTTAACAACGTTATCGAGCGCCGTGGGGCTGACGTTGACCGAAACGCCGGTCTCATCGCGCAGGCGAACGTCGAGACCGCACAGCAGCGCGCCGCCACCGGTCAGCAAAATGCCGTAGTACATAAGGTCCGAGGCAAGATCGGGAGGCGTAGCGTCGAGTGCGTCCTTGACGGCCTTGGCCATCTCGTCGAGCGGCTTGTTGAGCGCGCGACGAATCTCCTCGCTCTCGATGCGCACGGTCTTGGGCAGACCGGTGATCACGTCGCGGCCGTTGACCTCGACGTCGAGCTCGTCCTTGAGCGGCACGGCGGAGCCGACCTTGATCTTGATGTCCTCTGCCGTACGCTCGCCGATGGCCAGGTTGTAGGCATCGCGAACGTGCGTGAGGATGGCCTGATCGAACTCGTCGCCGGCAATACGGATGGACTGCGAGACGACGATGCCGCCCATAGCGATAACAGCGACCTCGGTGGTACCGCCGCCGATGTCGATGACCATGGAGCCGGTGGGTTCCTCGACGGGCAGGTCGGCGCCGATAGCGGCGGCCATGGGCTCTTCGATCAGATAGGCCTGGCGGGCACCGGCCTGGATCGTGGCCTCAAAGACAGCGCGCTTCTCGACCGACGTGACACCGGAGGGAACGCAGACGACAACACGCGGACGCGGAGTCCACGGATAGCGCTTCTCGGACGCCTTATCGATAAAGTAGCGAAGCATGGCCTCGGTAACATCGAAGTCGGCGATGACGCCGTCCTTCAGGGGACGAACGGCCACGATGTTGCCGGGCGTACGGCCGAGCATGCGCTTTGCCTCGATACCGACCGCCAGGATGCGCTCGTCGTTCTTGTCGATGGCGACAACGGAGGGCTCGCGAATGACGATGCCCTTGCCGCGCACGGAGACAAGCGTATTTGCGGTGCCGAGGTCGATGGCAAGATCGCCCGCATAGCTACCGAAGAACATATCCATCAAAGAAAACAACGCAACTCCTGATGTGTTGGATGATTGCTGGAAAACTACTAGCTCATCATACTAGCGCAAGCCCGGCACCTCACTTGCGGTGAAGCGCCGGGCAAAGCTAAATCCCATAAGGTCACTACTGGTTGTCAGCAGCCGAGAAATCCATATCGAGCGAAGAAACGGCCCAGCCGATATGATTGTCGGAGCGCACGAATTTGACGGTGTACTCCTGCTCGCCGCCCTTGGACAGCGATGCCTTCACCTTAGCGGTCGTCTCGGTCATGGACTGATCCATGCCCTCGACGGACACGGTGGCACCCTGCGGAATCGAGGAGATGATCATCGACTTAGCGTCCTCGGACAGGCTCGAGGCCAGGCAAGACTCGGCCTTTGCGGTGTCACCGTCACCGGCAGCCTGGAACAGATCGGTAACGACAGACTCCTGAGACGGGAAGCCAAAGCCGCGCGTGTAGGCAAAGCCCAGACCGCCCGCGGCGATCAAAATGAGCAGAAGCAGCACGATGAAGACTTTGAGGCCCGTGTGGCGATGGCGGCGACGGACCTTGGCCTGCTTACGATCCTGACGGTCCTGCTGGACCATCTCGGACTCGGACAGCGTAAAGAAGCCGGTGTCCGAGGGATCGGGCATAAACTGACCGGTCGCGCCCGTAGGATCGAGCGGATCGACGGCAGGAGCGTCCATCGCGGGCGCCGGAGCCGTGGCCATAGCCGTCTGGGCAGACAGCGCAGCAAGCGAATCCTGCACGCGGGCAAGCTCATCGGCCTGCTCGGAGGTGAGCTGGTAGATGCCATCGGCAGTAGCGGCGTTAAAGGCGTCGAGTGCGTCGGAGGGACGGCCGGCGGCAGAAAGCGCCTGACCCATGCCGGCGTTGAGCGCACGCGTGTCGTCGCGGGGGCCGGCAAAGTCGATAGCCGTGCGGTAGGTCTCCACGGCATCCGCCGGACGGCCGAGCTTAATGAAGCAACGACCGAGCTCGCCGAGTGCGGCGGCAGGAGCCGGATTGGCGCCGTCGATGGCGGCCTGACGGAAGGCGGTTCCCGCGTTGGCATAGTCGCCCGATTGGAACAGCGCATTGCCCAGACCCAGATAGGCCTTGAACGGCGTGGCATAGGAAGCATCCTGCGTAGCAGCAGAGAACGCCTGAGCGGCCGTCGTGTAGTCGCCCACCGCGGCGAGCGCCTTGCCGCGGTTGGTGAGCAGCGCGCCGCGCTTGCCGTAGGTGCCGTCGTTGAGGGCGGCGGCATAGGCCTCGGCGGCCTCGGCATACATGCCCAGGTGCATCAAGGCGTTGCCACGAAGGTGGTCGGCCTCGCCCATAATCTCATCGGGAGTCTTTGCCGCCCCAAGCATCTGGGCTGCAGCGGAAAAATCACCCGCGCGGTAAGCGGCGCGGCCCTGTTGGATCAGCTGGCTATTCAAGGAAGTCCCCTTTACTCGTGAACGATCTCGACATGAACGATCTCGTCGCCGGCACGCAGCTGCGAAATCACATCGAGACCCTCGACCGTGGTACCAAAGACGGTGTAACCGGAATCGAGGTTATGCTGGGCACCCAGGCAGAAGTAGAACTGCGAACCCGCGGAATCGGGGTCCATGGAGCGCGCCATGGCAAGGGCGCCATCGACATGGCTGTTGCGCGGATTGGTGGCGAACTCGCCCTTGATGCAGTAGCCGGGGCCACCGGTACCGGGCATGCCGTCGGGGCCCTCAAGACCGGCGGCGACGTCGGCGCCGGACATGTCGCGGGTATTGGGGTCCCCGCCCTGGATAACAAAACCGGGCACATAGCGATGGAACTTAAGGCCATCATAGAAGCCCATCGTGGAAAGCTCGCAGAAGTTCGCGACATGAATGGGAGCGCCCTCGCCGTCAAACTTGACCTTGATGGTACCCTTCGACGTCTCGATTA
>URUC01000054.1 GCA_900550965.1 uncultured Collinsella sp.
GCGCCGAAGACGATGCGGGCGGCGCCGTACCGTCCGTCCTCGACGTGCTCCGTCAGCCCGACCCAGAATTGGCCGTCGTGATATACGGTCAGGGTGGACGACACGCTGATCTGCATGGTTGGTTCCTCCTTTATGTAGATGACCATGCAGAGAAGGGACAACCAAGGAGGCAGGTTACTGATGCGGACTCCCGCACGCCCACGACTACCCGACGGGGACTGTGTTTTCATCTCTGGTGCCCGCATTGTAGCACGCGTGACTGCGCATTGACCTCGCTGCCGGCATGCTGTGAGTGGTCGAGGGTTTTACCAGGAATGGGGAAAGCCGGCACAGGAGCTACGCCCGGGGCGATGTGGTCAACATCGCCCCGGGGGTGAAGCATTGGCACGGGGCCGTGCCCGACGGCTGGTTCTCCCATCTCGCGCTGGAGGTTCCGGGCGAGGAGACCTCCAGCGAGTGGTTGGAGCCTGTGAACGACGAGGAATATCTCAAAGCGACTAACAAGGAGGCTTAAATACCTTCGCCGTCCGCGCCGCCGAGAGCAGTGCGCCCAAATCGGCCTGGATTGCCTCCGCCTTGCTTCCGAGCTGCAACGGGGCTGAGTCGCCCGAGATGTTCACGCTCAACAGATGCGCATCCGGCAGCTTTGCGGCCATGCTCCAGAACGGGAGCGTGATGATGCCGGGGGTCATCTCGCCCACGCCGAGCTCCAGCAGCAGCACGCGGCCAGCTCCGCGCTCGTTCACGAAGCGCTCGCATCGTCCGAGGCTCTCGCGCCATGTCGCACCCTGCAGAAACGTGTCGTCGCGCACCCACGGTACGAGCTGCCAGCCGCAGTGCGGGCATCGGGGGACATCCTCGCTGCGGATCTCGAACCCCGCCATGCCCGCGAGCATGCGCTCGACGTAGGGGCTCGCCTCGAAGAGCTCGTCGCAGCACGGCTGCTTGCACTGAAGGCGCGCGAAGCTTCCCTGATAGTTGCAGACTCTCTCGGCGGGAAACGTCTTCTCGACCTGGGTGTCCACATTGGTGCTCAGGATGAAGTAGTCCTTATGGCCGATGAGGGACCGCAAGTCGAGATAGGGCTGTGAGGCAGGCTCGCGCAGCATGAAATCGATGTATCGCGCGTAGTAGGCCCATTGCTGCTCGAGGCTGGGGTAGAGGTGGTAGAAGCCGTCGAAAAGGCTCTTGAAGCCAAAGGCCTGCTGCCAGTCCTCCATTCCGGCGCGCGTCATGCCTGCGCGGTTGTAATGGTTGAACCCGGCGGCGCTTGACATGCCCGAGCCGATGCCGACGATGATGGCGTCGGCATCGTCGATAAGACTTCGAAGCCTCATCACTTCTCTTTCTAGGGACGGCATCGGGCGATCTCCTCGAAAGCCGGGGCCATATCGCCGTCAACGAGGATCGTCTCGCACGATGCATCGGGCGCCATGGCCTGGCTGTAGTTGAACACGATGTAGGTGGCGTGCTCGCAGGCGTTCACGATCTGAGCGAGCATGCGCTTTATGACGCCGTTGCGCACCCCCACGCCAAGTTCGAGGATGGCGACCCTGCCGTTGCGATGGGCTTGCACAAGGCACTCGAGCTCCTCGAGCTGGGCCGTGGCGAGGGCGTCTGGATGGGCGAGACGCCGTTCGTCGATCGACGTGCGCGTGCTCCCCTCCGTCTCGAGCACGCGGTTCTCGTTGAACCCTGCACGTGTGAAGTGTCCGTCAATATTGCACGTGACCACGAAGGTGTCGGCGTGCTCCGTAAGACGCCGCAGCCCGTTCATGAGCGGGCCGGGCTCATATTCGAGATATTCCTTTTGATGGAACCGCTCGACCCATCGGCGTCGCACGTTTGCATCCGGAGAGACGAGCCCCTGCAGTATGCAGCCGATGCCGTCGGCCTGAGCGAGGTCCCCGTACGTCTCTCGGAAATGAGCGTCGGCGCGGAAGAGGTTGAGCCCCTCTGCCATGTCCAGCCCGTTGCTGGCGCCGATGATGACAAGATCCGCCTCGGAAAGCGCCGTGCCTATGCGAACTGCTTTCGCCGTCTTCATGCGCTACCTCCCCAGCGTCTTGCGCACGTCGGCGAGCACGTCGGCGATGTCGGCGCGAACGGCGAGCCCCCGATTCTCGATCGCGCGGGGGAGAAACTGCGTCTTATTGTTTACGGCGATGTAGCTGGCCTGCGGCAACTGCGCCGTGAGGGTCCAGAACGGCTCTTGGATAAACGCAGGCGTCATGCGACCCACGCCCAGCTCGAGGAAGAGGATCCTCTGCTGTGCGTGCGCGTCGAGCCAGTCGGACACCTTGCGGTACTGCTCCTCGTAGAGCTCGCCCTGCAGGAAGTTGCCGTAGCCGCGAACCCAGGGGAACGCCTCTGCCCTGCAGTGGGGGCAGCGCGGCACGAGCTCTGTCGGAACCTCAAGGCCGTCTCCCATGGCCTCTACCATGCGGGAGACCGGCTCGACCGCATCCCACACCTCGTCGGTGCAGCAGCGGGAACATTGGAAGAAGCGGTGGTCGCCTTGGATCTCTGCCACCTTCTCCCAAGGGTAGATCTTCACAAACTGCGTGTCCTGGTTGGTGGTGAGCACGAAAAAGTCCTTCTCGGCAAGAATGGCGTCGAGGTCCTTGTAGGGCTGGCGCAGTGGGGCGTTGAGTGTGGTGTCGAGAAAGGTGGCAAGATAACCCCAGCGTGCCTCGGCGGTGGGCCAGCGGTAGGTCGACCCCTCAAACGCGCCCCTGAAACCGTAACGCTCGGCGAATTTGCCGAAATGCCTGCGATAGGTCGCGTTGTCCTCGTAGTAGAAGTCGTCGCCGCCCGCCGCGGAGAGCCCGGAGGCCCCGCCCACCAGCACGCAATCGGCTTCCTCGATCATGCGGGCGAAGTCCTTGATTTGCCGGTCGTAGGGCTCGGGCTCGCGGTCACTCAGCTCATAGGGCGTGCCGCCGCTGCGGTAGGCGGCCTGAAGGGAAAACGATCGGTTGGTGAGCTCGACAACGAGCTGCTCGTATAGAGTCACTGGATGCCTTCTTTCAGCTATTATGAACAGGTGTTGATAAAAAGTATCCATGTTGATTTATGTGAGAGCAATGAACAGCTTCGGCCTGCTGTCGATAAACGAGCGTTTGCCGGGCATTGTCGAGCGTTGCAATTGGAGGGGTAGTGGAAACGGGGAAGATAGACCGTCGCCGACGCTATACGCTCTCGGTCATACGGGAAGCGTTCTTTTCGCTGCTGGCCGAGGTCGGTTTCGCGAAGATGACGGTGGCGGATATCTGCCGCCGCGCCGATATCAACCGCGGCACGTTCTATTTGCACTACGAGGACAAGTTCGCGCTGCTCGACGCACTTATCGACGAGGCCCTGGCGGCGGCGCCGCCGATCGAGGGAACGGAGACGGGCGCCCTCTGCCAACGCCCGCCGGCAAACGATGACTATTATCTGCTCTACTCGGATGACGACGCGTACGCCCGGGTGGCGCAACGCGTCGTCAAGCGCGGCGCTGAGCAGATGGTTCCCTCGATCATGGAGGAGACCGGGCTTTCGCGCGAGGACGCCTATCTGCTCTTCGTCCACAACGTCCAGGGAAATCTCGCGGTCAACCGTCTGCTCGGTTGGAGGCGAGGGCCCGAGTTTGCCCACGCTCAGGAGCTGCTCAGCGCCTATTCCGAAGGGGGCATGCGGGCGGTATCGGCTCCTTGCAGATTAATCGCGAATTAGAACATGATGGCGTCGTCGGCCGTGAAGGCATCGAGGGATCCCTGCTTGACCTGAATACAGACGTATGTGATCCCCGAGTCGGACGCGGCGCGGAACTGACGATGCGCAGTGGGGGAAATGCGCAGCCAGTCGCCGGCCGCAAGCTCGATATCCTCACCGTCGATCGTGACCGAGCCTGCGCCCTCGAGCACGCCATAGATCTCCTCGTTTTCCTTGTGTGCATGGACGAACGGAACGCCAGCGCCGGCGGGAAGACTGTTGATACTCACCTCTGCCCCGGTAAGCCCGAGCACCTCGTGCAGCTCAACGCGGCTCTCATTGCCGATGTGGGTCTTTGCATAATTAGCCATAATGGTTCCTCTCTTGGGGTTGATTTACCTTGCAGGCATCTCCTGCGTGAGATATATTCAACGCGAAAGCGCATGCAAATACGAGTACGCACATATTTGTAACTGCGTGCCTTTTTGTGAAACCGGTATGGTCAAGGAGGTTGGGTCTCCCATGATGGCGAAAGAGGAGCTTCCAGAGTGTCCGGTCGCAACGGCGGTAGCGCTCATTGGCGGCAAGTGGAAACTGCTCATTATTCGTAACTTACGCGTACGCCCTTGGCGTTTCAACGAGTTGCGCCGCAACCTGGAGGGGATCTCTCAGAAGGTGCTTACCGACAGCCTGCGGCAGATGGAGGATGATGGGCTGGTCTTTCGCCATGACTATGGCGAGAATCCTCCCCGCGTTGAGTATGGCCTTACCGAGCTCGGCCGCCAGATGATGCCCATCATGGACTCGCTGGCAGACTTCGGCGCTTATTACAAGACAATTGTTTCGTAGCAGGCACATCGCTTAGGGGGGGCGGAGCGCGGCGACGAGTACGATGGCAGTTCTCCCGTGAGGTGCCGTCGCTTTCGCAGAACGTTGGTGGTGTATAGGCAACTGTAGACAAAGTGCTCGGACTCGGGTCCGAACGTCCCCTCCAGCGACCCGCTCGTGCAGTTCGTCGGAGCGGGGATGGATCTTTGTCTGCGAGGTACGAAATGCTGGCTAGCGGTTGCGACGCCTTGTTGCGGAAGTGCCAACTGCTACAACTACACCACCGGCAACACTCAGGGCGACTGCCATCGCACCGTTGTCGCCCGTCGCGGGTAGGGTGGTCCCGGCTGGTTTAACCGCCGCTACTGCCTTGGTGGAAACGGGATTTGCCGCGGGCTTTTCTGCCTCGGGCTGCGGTGTGGGCTCGGGCTTGGTTTCCGGTTCGGGTTTTACCTCTGGGTTCGGTTTAGCGTCAGGGCTGGGCTCGGGATCGGTCACGTCGGTTGCAATCAATTGCACGTCGCTGTCGAAGACGCAGCGGATGTAGTAGTCGTGGCGCGTTTCGCGCATAATCCCCTGGCCGCTATCGTAGTCACGGTCAACGTGTGTGCCAAGGAGGGTTGAGCTGGCGAGGTTTAGTCTATAAGGGATTTGGTCGTCGGCGTAGCCGCCTGTAAAGACTACGGTTGCTCTTACGTGATTGTCGATCATGGTCAGCGTAATAGAGACGCTGGCTTCTTTGGGGTTCTCGGTTTTATAAGGCTTTTGGTATCGGTGTCGACCTTGAAGAGGTGGATGGTGTCGTTAAGCCCGTAGCCGAAATCCTCGGGTTTGTCGGGGAAGTCGTATACAAACGCCTCATTCTGAACCAACATGAAGGCAGGAGGGAGCTCCAAGTCATAGTTATGGTCGACAACGGTGGTAGCTGTGAAGTTGTCGTCCGTGTTGGCTTCGCTGCGGGTGATGGGCGTTGCAGCATCGGGTTCGGGCGTTTCGGCCGCTAGTGCCGAATTGGGTAGCAAGAGCTGCCCTGACACAAGAATGATCGCTCCGAAGGCGACTGCTCTAACGCCCACATGACGCTTGACGCTGCGGATAAACGAGCTGGTTCGATCGTTCTGGGTTTGTGGTGCATGCTGTCCATACATAAGGCGCTCCTTGTTCGTAGGCCGGTTTCCGCGGATCTATATTGCGCCTGGCCGATGCGGCTAGGCTCTTTCACGCGAACGCTTACGCGAGCAGGGAGAAAGTTCAAGTTAATTTTCCCACAGGCGATACTTTGCGAGCAACGATTTGCTGTTCAATTCTCGGAGAGAGTCAAGACGGTCGAGGAGTTATCAGGCAATGAGATTATGTCTAGAGAACACGAACGAGAGATGTGGTCTGCGGACGACTGAATAGCTCCATCTGTTTTGGTTACAACGAAATGTGTGCCGCGCGTCTGCGGCATGAAGGAGAGGGAATCCTATGAAAATCGTTGTATTGAGCGGCAGCCCGCGTAAGGGCGCCAATACCGATACCATGGTCGAGGCGTTTGCCGAGACCGCGCGTGAGGACGGCAATGCGGTCGAGGTCGTCCGCGTTGCCAGCAAGAAAATCGCTGGTTGCCTGGGGTGTCAGTATTGCTTCGCCCACGAGGGCACTTGCGTGCAGAAGGATGACATGGCCAACGTGATCGAGTCGCTGAAAGGCGCCGATATGGTTGTCTTCGCTTCGCCGATCTACTGGTTCGATATCACCGCGCAGGAGAAGGCCGTCATCGACCGCATGTACGCCTTCGGCGCTACGGGCTTCCCGTTCACCAAGACGGCACTTTTGCTCGATAGCCACAGCGAAGGCGTCTATGATGCGGCAATCGCCATGTACAAGGCAACCTGCGCGTACTGCAAGTGGGAGGACCAGGGCATTGTCACCATCAGCGGTATGACCGAGCGCGACAGCATGGCATCGTCGCCCAAGTTGGAAAAGGTGCGCGAGCTCGCTCGCAAGCTCGTCTAAGGACAAGAAGAACGCATGGCAATCGGTGTTGGTGGAAATGCTTGCTGTCCTTACCAAGAGGATTGCTGATTGCCATGCGTTGAAGTCCTTGCGGACAATCTTGGCGCGCTAGGAGGCCTTCTCGTTCAAGAATTCCCTGAACGCGGGGATGTCGAAGCCGACGAGGCCACGTCCGCGTTCCCCGATAACGCCGTCCTCGAGGAGGCGGCGTTTGTATTGACTTGCATAGTTGCTGGCGACGCCCATACGCTTGGCAATTTCTGAGACCCTGCTGGGGCCAGAATCGGGCAGCATCGCGAGCAAAAACTCAATGTCTTTGTCAGAAAGCTCTCGATAGGTCGTTTCGAGAATACGATCGCGCAGCTCCATACGGGCAAGCAGAGAACCCTGCTGGACATCGGATGTACTGATTTGGGGCGAGTTTTCCGAAACATCCCAAGTGCGATATCCGACGAGCTGCATCATGTAGGGAAATCCGTCGACGGCCTTCACGGCATCCTCGAGCGCTTCTGGCGTGATTGAGCGTCCTCCTGCTTCAATGGTTTTACGAAATGCATTTGCAATCTCAACATCAGTGATTCGTCCCAGCTGATGATACTGGGAGCGTCTGAGGAACGAGACGGAATCGTTGCGCAGCAGCGCCGATACTTTGTAGGGCAGTCCTGCCATGAGTAGGGCAACTTTTTTACCTTCGCGTACAAAGTGCTGGTAAACAGAGGCAAATTGAAGCATTTCTTCGAGATCGACGGTGACTTCATCGATGGTGATGAGAAGTCCGGTGTCATGTTTTTCGAGTTGCTTAAAGATGCCATTCATGCGTGTGCGCCAGTTGCCCTGGGCCTCTTGAGCATATGTCCAATCGATGCCCACTGGACCAATTTGAACGCCGTTTATGCGTGCGTGAGGCTGTGAGAGGTAGCTATCTGCGGCTTCTTTGGTTCGCTCGATAATATCTTCGAGCATGCCTGGCATGGCGGAGACATTTGCTGCGATCCAGTCGTGTTCAAGCGCCGTTTCTGAAAGGAGCGAGAGAAGCGCCGTCTTGCCCGTTCCCCTTGCGCCCGTAAAAATGGTCGACAGGTTGGGATCTCCCGGGCCATTGATAAAGCCACGGTTGATGTCACGCAGGATATGCTCGCGACCCGCTAGAAAGGGAGGGACGCTTCCAAATGTTGGGGTAAAGGGGTTCTTGCTGTACTCCATGGTAGCTCCTTTGCAACTTTTGCTAATTTTTGCAACTTTTGCTAAATTTTGCAAGTTTTGCTAACGACTGACCAAAGGGCATCGAAGCAGTGACGCTGACATTTTTTACGCAGAAAAATAAGCAGAAATCAATTTATCTGCGTTAAAAAATAGTTGAGAAGAAAAACGACGAGTCCCGGGCGCAATGCCGTTGCGTTCCGGGCCTCGTCGCTTTGCGAAGTATCAAACGATCTCGTTGCCGTCGTCCTAGTCAAACAAACTCGGCATGTCGTTTTCCTTCATGAGGGCACCGGCAGAAGGCAGGCTCTGCGCGGTGAACTTCTCAGCCGAGACGCCGGCGCCAAGAATCTCCTCGGTCGTGCCGACGGTGGTGACCGAGCGGCCCTTCTTGGCCGTAAAGGCCTGGACGCCCTGTGTGTTGGTGGTCGTCTTGGTCTTGAGCAGCGACGTGTTGAAGTTCATCAGGCGGTAGTCGCTCGAGACCAGTGCGATGTCGCGATCTTCCTTGAGCACCTGGGCATACAGCAGCTTGCTGCCACCGTAGATGGCGTTCTTGAGGCGCTTGCGGTTGGTCTTGGTGACGTATCCGGCAAGTGCGACGCGCACCACGCGGCCGTTCTCAAAGACGAACAGCACGTCGGCCTTGTAGTCCTCGGGGTCGATGACCCAGATCACGCTCTCGTCGGGTTCCATCTCAAGATCGGTGGGCAGGTACGAGCCCAGCTGGGCCGACTTGGTGTCCTCAAACGCCGCGACCTTGCACTTGTACACCTGGCTCTTATTGGTAAAGACCAGCAGCTCGTGGGTGTTGGAGGACGGGAACTCGATAAGGGGCTTATCGCCGTCCTTGTACTTGAGCGTGGTCGCCTTCTTGAGCACGCGGTCCGTCATCTTCTTGAGGTAGCCATCGCGCGAGAGCATGATGGTGACCGGGTACTCCTCGACCTCGGGCTCCAGACTCACCTCGATGACCTCATGGGGCTCGATCCTGCCCGTGCGGCGCGGCATCACGTACTTCTTGTTGACCGCGGCCAGCTCGTCGCTGATGACCTTCTTGATGTTTTCCTCGCTGGAGAGGATCTCCTCAAGCTCGGCAATCTCGCCCTCAAGCTTGGCAATGTCCTTGGTGCGGTTGAGGATGTACTCCTCGTTGATATTGCGGAGCTTGAGCTCGGCAACAAACTCGGCCTGGGTCTCGTCGATGTCGAAACCCTTCATAAGGTTGGGCACGACCTCGGCCTCGAGTTTGGTGCCGCGGATGATGGCGATGGCCTTGTCGATGTCGAGCAGAATCGCCTCGAGGCCGTGCAGCAGGTGCAGGCGCTCGGACTTTTTGCCCAGGTCAAAGTTGATGCGGCGACGCGTGGACTCAATACGCCACTTGACCCACTCGTGCAGGATCTGGCGCACGCCCATAACACGGGGATAGCCGTCGACGAGCACATTGAAGTTGCACGAGAACGAATCCTGCAGCGTGGTCGAGCGATAGAGCTTGGCCATGAGCTTGTCGGGGTCGACACCGCGCTTAAGGTCGATGGCGATGCGCAGGCCCGAAAGGTCGGTCTCGTCGCGGATGTCGGCGATCTCTTTGACTTTGCCCTCTTTGGAGAGCTTGACGATGCGCTCGATGATGACATCGGTCTTGGTGGTGTAGGGGATCTCGTAGACCTCGATAATGCGCTCTTCGGGAATCCAGCGCCAGCGGGAGCGAATCTGGAAGCTGCCAAGGCCGGTCTCGACGATCTTCTCCATCTCCTCGCGGCGGTAGATAATCTCGCCGCCGGTCGAGAAGTCGGGCATGGGCATGTACTCGAGCAGGTCGCAGTCGGGATCCTGCAGGTAGTGCATTGTGGCGGTGCAGACCTCGTTGAGGTTGAAACCGCAGATGTCAGAAGCCATGGCGACGCCGATGCCCTTGTTGGCCGAGACGAGGATGTTGGGGAACGTGGTGGGCAGCAGGCGCGGCTCCTTCATGGCGCCGTCGTAGCTGTCGACGAAGTCGACCGGGTCCTTGTCGATGTCCTTGAAGATCTCGGCGCTGATGGGGGAGAGCTTGGCCTCGGTGTAACGCGAGGCGGCGTAGCTCAGGTCGCCCGAATAGTACTTGCCGAAGTTGCCCTTCGACTCAACGAACGGCGCGAGCAGTGCCTCGTTGCCGGTGGCCAGGCGCACCATCGTCTCGTAGATCGCGGCATCGCCGTGTGGGTTGAGCTTCATGGTCTGGCCCACGATGTTGGCGCTCTTCTGGCGCTCGCCCTTGAGCAGACCCATCTTGTACATGGTGTAGAGCAGCTTGCGGTGCGAGGGCTTAAAGCCGTCGATCTCGGGGAATGCACGCGAGACGTTGACGCTCATAGCGTAGGGCATGTAGTTGACCTCGAGCGTCTGCGTGATCGGCTGGTCGGTGACCTCGGAGTGCAGGCCGATGACGTTCTCGGCGTTGACCTGCTTTTTCTTTGGCTGGTTCTTTTTCTTTGCCACGATTTCCTCTTGAACTTCTTATGGGCCGTCGTTATCGATTTGCTACTATTGCAGGTCCAGCTGGTCCAGGTATTCCTTGCCGTGCTCGGAGATGTGGCGCTTACGGCCCGCCTCGTCGTTGCCCAGCAACAGGTTGAACATGGTTTCCATCTTGGTGACGTCCTCGGGCTCCACCTTGATCAGGCGGCGCGTTTCGGGGTTCATGGTGGTGAGCCACATCATGTCCGGATCGTTCTCACCAAGACCCTTGGAGCGGTTGATGGAGCACTTTTGGTCGCCGATCTCTTTAAGGATGCCGTTCTTCTCGAGCTCGGTGTAGGCAAAGTAAGTCTTCTCTTTGCAATTGATCTCGTAGAGCGGCGACTCGGCGATATAGACGTAGCCCTCGTCGATAAGCGTGGGCACCAGTCGATAGAGCATGGTGAGCACGAGCGTGCGAATGTGATAACCGTCGACGTCGGCATCCGTACAGATGATGACTTTGTTCCAGTTGAGGTTGTCCAGGTCGAAGGCGCCAAGGTTCTTGATGCGCTTGTCCTTGATCTCCACACCGCAGCCCAGTACGCGCATGAGGTCCATGATGATGTCGGACTTAAAGATGCGCGGATAATCCTCCTTCAGGCAGTTGAGGATCTTGCCGCGGACGGGCATGACACCCTGGAACTCGGCATCGCGCGAGGTGCGAATGGCGCCTGCTGCCGAGTCGCCCTCTACGATGTAGATCTCGCGACGGTCCTTATCCTTGGAGCGGCAGTCGATGAACTTCTGCACGCGGTTGGCCATGTCGGTCTTCTGCTGCAGGTTGGTTTTGATACTCTGGCGTGTCTTCTCGGCATTCTCGCGCGAGCGCTTGTTGATGAGCACCTGCTCCATGATCTTATTGGCGGCGTCCTTGTTCTCGATCAAGTAGGTCGAGAGGCGCTCCTTAAAGAAGGCGGTCATGGCCTGCTGGATAAAGCGGTTATTGATGGCCTTCTTGGTCTGGTTTTCGTAGGACGTCTGGGTGGAGAAGCAGTTGGTCACCAGCACCAGACAGTCCTGGACGTCCTGCCATTTGATGCCGCTCTCGTTTTTGTTGTACTTGCCCTGTTGCTTGATGTAGGCGTCGATGGCGCTGGTCAGAGCACTGCGGGCCGCCTTCTCGGGCGAGCCGCCGTTCTCGAGCCACGACGAGTTGTGGTAGTACTCCTGCATCATGAAGGTGCGCGAGAAGCACATGCACGCGGTGATTTTTACGTTGTAGTCGGGCAGGTCCTCGCGGTCGCGACCGCGACGGTCGGCCTCGATAAAGAAGGGCTCGGTGAGGTAGTCGGTACCGACCTTCTCGAGCACGTAGTCCTCGATGCCCTTGGGATAGCAAAAATCCTCTTCGGAAAACTCGCCATCGTCACCCTCGATGCGCAGGCGGAAGGTCACGTTGGCGTTGACCACGGCCTGGCGGCGCATGGTCTCGCGATACCAGTCGTGGGGAATGCTGATGGAGGTAAAGACCTCAAGGTCGGGGCGCCACTTGATGGTGGTGCCGGTACGGTTCTCGTCGCTGGGCTCAATCTCGAGTGCCTTCTTCTTGGCGCCGACGACCTTGCCCTTCTTAAAGTGCAGGGAGTACTTGTTACCGTCACGCCAGACGGTGACGTCCATGTACTCGGAAGCGTACTGGGTCGCGCACGAGCCCAGGCCGTTGGTGCCGAGCGAGAAGTCGTAGTCGCCGCCCTGGTTGTTATTGTATTTGCCGCCGGCGTAGAGCTCGCAAAAGACGAGCTCCCAGTTAAAGCGCTTCTCGGAAGGGTTCCAGTCGAGCGGGCAGCCGCGGCCGTTGTCCTCTACCTGAATGGAGCCATCGCGAAAGGCGGTGAGGGTGATGAGCTTGCCGTAGCCCTGACGCGCCTCGTCAACGGCGTTGGACAGGATCTCGAAGGCGGCATGTGCGCAGCCGTCGAGCCCGTCCGAGCCAAAGATGACGGCGGGGCGCAGTCGTACGCGCTCCTCGTCCTTGAGCTGGCGGATACTGTCGTTACCATAGTTTGCGGTGTTTTTTGCCATACTCGCTCTCTCGATGCTCCTTTGCTGCGTTTAAGTCATATAGATAGTCAAGGTAGCATAGCCCAGGCCTCGGACGATTCCATCTAACACGAATTCCATCGAACAATCGTTCGGTTAGATAATGAATGCTTGGGATGCGGGTGGGGCCTGTCCTATTCAAACATCTGCGGCAGGTCGATGAAGACGGTTCGATCGCTTTCGTCAGCTTCGAAGCCCGAGCGGGAGAAGAATCCGTAGCGATGGCACTTGAGCCCCGTTGCCTCGACTTGGGTGATTTCCTCATCGACCATTTTTTGCGTAACGGGGGACTTGCGGAACTTTGCTTCGTAGAATGCGTAGCCCTCGGGGTCTTGCGTTACCACATCGAATTCGCCGCTCGTTTTGTTTGCGGGATCGTCGTACCAGTACTTGCCTATGGCGTCGAAAGCCGGCTCGATCTTGCCGGCCCTGTTCTGCCGTACGAGGTATTGACGGCAGATCTCCTCAAACATATGTGGAGCGTAGTTTTCCTCGAAGTCTTGGGAGACGTGACGATCATAGAAGACTTCTGGGTCGAGCAGCTGACGCGCGGAGGCATTGCGGAAGACGTAGCGATAGTAAAAGAGCGAAAGTGGGTCCACTACAAAGTAGCCAGACTTGCGCTTGTTCATAGGGTCGTTGATGGGTGCACGCTTTTGGACGATTTCGAGTGACATGAGCTTGTCGAGTACATCTGCCATGGCCGGACCGCTCGAGACGTGTGACTGTGCCAACACGTCCCCCCAACGGGAGTAACCTTGTGCGAGAGCCCCGAAAACTTCGTTGGCGTTGGTCATTTTCGAGATCTCGGCGTTGAGATAGGACGGCACTTCGCTTTCTAAGCGGGCGCCAGGTTCTGTGACGAGCTCGATGATGTTGTCGCGTACGCTTTGGGACTGATCGATGAGGCGATTGTAAAAGGGGATGCCGCCAAAAACGCTATAGAGCCGCACCTTGTCCTCGGGCGAGAACGCGGGATAGAATTTCGCAGCGTCAAAGTAGTCCATGGGCTTAAGCTCAAGCGCGAGATCAATTCGCCCGTAGAGGGGGCTCTCATGCTCGATGAGGGATTTCATAATCTCAACGTAGGAGCCGCACAGGACAATGTTTAAACGTGAGTCTTCCCTGTGAGCGTCGATTGAGGTCTGGAGAATGCTGTCTAAGCCTTTACCCGCATCTCTCAAGTAGGGGTATTCGTCGAGAACAAGGGTAACGTTCTTGTCTTTGGCTTGGGCAAACAGAAATTCGATGAGCTCGCGGATGCCTGTGAAGGCGAGCGGAGGAAAGCTCAGCGCTTCAGCAACAAGGGCGGACAGACTCTCTAGGTTGTCTGCCTCGGAGGTTTGGCGGCACTCGTAATAGACCGTCGCGACGCCCGACAAATCGGTTAGCGCCTGCTTGATGAGCTCACTTTTGCCGACACGACGCCTGCCGTAAATGAGAACATTGCGCTGCTCGGGCGCCTTGAGCGTTTTCTTAATACGGGCGAGTTCACGCTCCCTGCCAATGAATTCCACTTACTCGGTTCCTTCCGACTCGGTTTTGTCCGAGTTAATTGTATCGC
>URUC01000055.1 GCA_900550965.1 uncultured Collinsella sp.
CCGTTCCAACGCCAAACCGCCGCACCAGCCAAGTGGTGCAGGAGCGAAGCGACTGCAACCGGGATAGAACCCAACTGAGGTCCCGTTGTGCGGGAGCCCCGGGGAGGGCAAATATATAAGGTCGATCGCGAGTTCCGCACGAGCCGGAGAGCACTTAATGTGCTCTCCGTGCGAGTCAGGACTGTCCGAGCAGGCGACCTTATATATTTGCCCTCCCCGGGGCTCCTCGCCCGAACCCCTCAGCTAGTTTTTCAGCGAGTTCAGTGGTGCCGGGAAGCGTCCACCGCGGTGGGCAAGCACAGTGCCGGCGTTGGGGTTCACCGGCATGATGGGTGCACGGCCGAACAGGCCGCCGTACTCGACGCAGTCGCCCACGCCCTTGCCGATGGCGGGAATCACGCGGACGGCCGTGGTCTTGTTGTTGATGACGCCGATGGCCATCTCGTCGGCGATGATGCCGGCGATGGTCTCGACCGGGGTGTCGCCGGGGATGGCGATCATGTCCAGGCCGACGGAGCACACGCAGGTCATGGCCTCGAGCTTCTCGAGCGAAAGCGCACCGGCCTCGACGGCGGCGATCATGCCGGCGTCCTCGGACACGGGGATAAAGGCGCCGGAAAGACCGCCCACGCTGGAGCTGGCCATGACGCCGCCCTTCTTGACGGCATCGTTGAGCATGGCGAGCGCGCAGGTCGTGCCCGGGCCACCGCAGGTGCCCACGCCGATGATCTCGAGGATGCGCGCGACGGAGTCGCCGATGGCAGGCGTGGGAGCCAGCGACAGGTCGACAATGCCCTTCTCGACACCCAGGCGATGTGCGGCCTCGCGGCTCATGAGCTCGCCGGCACGGGTGATCTTAAAGGCGGTCTGCTTAATCTTTTCGGCGACTGCCATCATCGATGCGGAATCGGGCAGCGTCTCCAGGGCTGCGGCCATAACGCCGGGGCCCGAGACGCCTACGTTGATGACGGCGTCGGCCTCGCCACCGCCGTGGACGGCGCCCGCCATAAACGGGGAGTCCTCGACCATGTTAGCAAAGCAGACAAACTTGGAAGCGCCGACGGAATCCTCATCTGCCGTAAGCTTCGCGGCATCGATGATGGTCTGGGCGGCCATAAGCACGGCGTCCATGTTGATACCGGCGCGCAGGCTGGCGACGTTGACGCTGGAGCAGACGCGGCTCGTGGTGGCGAGCGCCTGGGGGATGGACTGGATAACGCGGCGGTCGGCATCGCCGATGCCCTTCTGGACGAGCGCGGAGAAGCCGCCCAGGTAATCGATGCCGAGCGTCTCGGCCGCGCGGTCGAGGGCATGCGCGATGGGGGTGAGGTCCTCATCCTTGCAACACGCGGCGATCTGCGCCACCGGGGTGACGGAAACGCGCTTGTTGACGATGGGGATACCGTACTCGCGCTCGAGGTTCTCGGCGGTCTCGACCAGATGCTCAGCCGTGTGCGTCACGTGGTCGTAGATCTTCGTGCACATGCGGTCGAGGTTCTCGTCACCGCAACCCATGAGCGAAACACCCATGGTGATGGTCCTGATGTCGAGGTTCTGCTCCTCAACCATGCCGCGGGTTTCCGCGATTTCTGCGGGCGTGATCGCCATCCTTGCGCTCCTATCTGCTAAAACGAGCATAGTCTTTTCTATTCTAACGTGCCGCACATGCCAAGTGGCGCATGCGGCACGTTTTGGTGCTCGGTTGTTTCCGTTGTGTTACTGCCCAAAGACCTCTTCGGCGATGCGCGCGCTTTCGGCGGCATCCTTGGCGTAGTAGTCCGCGCCGATCTGCTTGGCGTATTCGGGGGTGAGCACGGCGCCGCCTACGATGATCTTGACGCCCGGCACCTCGGCATGAAGCAGCTTGATGGTCTCCTCCATGGCGACGACCGTGGTGGTCATAAGCGCCGAGAGGCCGACGAGCTTAATGTCGCGCTCCTTGACGGTCTTGAGCACTTCCTGCGGATCGACGTCGCGGCCCAGATCAAAGACGGTATAGCCGTAGTTGTCGAGCAGCATCTTGACGATGTTCTTACCGATATCGTGGATGTCGCCCTTGACGGTGGCCACGCAGATCTTACCCTTGTCGGCAATCTCGCCGGCGGGCATCAGGCGCTTGATGGTGTCGAAGCCCACGCGCGCGGCCTCGGCCGAGGCCATGAGTTGCGGCAAGAAGAACTTGCCCTGGTCAAAGAGGACGCCCACCTCGTCGAGGGCGGGGATAAAGTGGTTGTTGATAAGGTCCATGGCGTCGTGGTCTGCCAGCAGACGCTCGGTCTCGGCAGCGATCTCGCCTTTGCGGCCCGAGACGACCATGCGACGGATCGGGTCGTCGTTGCCGTCGGCGCCGGCGGCAGGCGCGGCATCACTCGATGCGGGCTGAGCCGCTGCCGGGTTTGCGGCGATCTTATACGGATCGGTCCAGCCGGCGTAGCGCTCGATGTATCCGGTCGAGCCCTCGTCCTCAACGCTCAAGACGCGATAGCTGTAGACGGTGTCCATAAAGCGCTTGGAGCCCGGGTTCATGATGGGGGCGTCCAGGCCCGCGCCAAAGGCGGCGGCCAAAAAGACCGAGCCCAGCAGCGGGCGAGCGGGCAGGCCAAAGCTGATATTCGACACGCCAAGCGCGCATTTGACGCCCAGACGCTCCTTGCACAGGGACATGGCGCGCAGAATCTGCTCGGCCTGGCGCTGGTTGGTCGAGGCGGTCATGACCAGGCAGTCGATGAGGATGCGATCCGGGCCGATGCCGTAGCGGGCGGCCTCGGCCACGATGCGCTCGGCGATGGCGAAGCGGGCCTCGGCGGTATCGGGGATGCCGCCTTCGTCGAGCGTGAGGCCGACAACGTTGGTGCCGTAGTGGGCGACCAGCGGGAAGATCTCGTCCATGATCTGCTGCTTGCCGTTGACCGAGTTGATGATGGGCTTGCCGGCGTAGCGGCGCACGGCGGCTTCGACGGCTGCGGGGTCGGTGGAGTCGATCTGCAACGGCAGCAGCGTGGAACCCTGGAGCTGCTCGGTGGCCTGTTGGATAATCTTGACCTCGTCGATCTCGGGCAGGCCCACGTTGACGTCCAGGATGTCGGCGCCCTGCTCCTGCTGGCTGATGCCCTGGCTCACCACGTAGTCCAGATCGCCGTCGCGCAGGGCCTGCTGCAGGCGCTTTTTGCCGGTGGGGTTGATGCGCTCGCCGATGACGGCGATCTTGTGGCCGTCGCAGGGGAGGTCCACGACCGTCTGGGCGCTTGTGACCGACATGCTGGGCTTGCGGTGGCGCGGACTGGGCGCGTGGTTATCGATAAGCGTGCGCAGCGCTGCCATGTGCGCCGGCGTGGTGCCGCAGCAGCCGCCCACGACGCTTACGCCGTCCTCAATCATACCGGCGACGGCCACGGCGTACTCGGGCGCCTGGATATCAAAGACGGTGTTGCCGTCGTCGTCCACGTGGGGCAGTCCTGCGTTGGCCTGCACCATAACGGGCTTGTCCGTAACGGTGAGCATGCGAGCGGCGAGTCCTCGGAGCTCGGCCGGTCCCTGGCTGCAGTTGATGCCCAAAACGTCGGCGCCGATGGCATCGAGCGTGATGGCGGCAACCTCGGGACTCGTGCCCAGGAAGGTGCGACCGTCTTCCTCAAAGGTCATGGTGGCAAAGACGGGCAGGTCGGAGTTCTCGCAGCAGGCGAGGACGGCCGCCTTGATCTCGGCAAGGTCGGTCATGGTCTCGATAATAAAGAGGTCCACGCCCGCATCGACGCCGGCGCGCACTTCCTCGGCAAAGAGGTCGTAGGCCTCGTCGAAGCTGAGGGTGCCCAGGGGGCGAAGCAGCGCACCGATGGGGCCGATGTCGCCGGCGACGTAATGGGCACCGGCCGCGCGGGCGCAAGAGACCGCGGCGGCAAAGACATCTGCCACGGTGGCGGCGCCATCGAGCTTGTGCGCGTTGGCGCCAAAGGTGTTGGCGGTGATCACGTCACAGCCTGCCTCGACATATTGACGTTGGATATCGGTGATGACCTGGGGCTCCTCAAAGTTGAGCAGCTCGGGCAGGGCGCCCGCCTTCATGCCAGCGGCCTGCAACATGGTGCCCATGCCGCCGTCAAACAGCAGGTGCCCGGTGCCCTTGATGGCGGCGCGCAGACGATCGTCCTTAATGCGAAGGTCGTCGATCGTGCGCGTCTTGTACACAGCGCCGTTGCAGCGCGCAGTATTGACAGGTGCCGCCAGTGCAGTACCGTCAGAATCATGAGTGATAAGCGGAGTAGACATCGATGGCTCCTAATGGCTGGAATAGCAGGTGGTGTGGGCGGCGTGGAAGCGGCAGTGCTCACGCATGCGGCAGATATTGCAGGTGGGGCGGCTCTGGGCGTCGTGGACCTCGCCGTCAAACAGACCGATCACCGCGGTCACGCTCTTGGTGGGCATGAGCAGGCTGGTGGGGGTAACGGTAAGCCCGATGAGCCGTGTGGCGTTGAGCGCAGCCACGATTGAGCGCTGGGCCGAGAGCGGGCAGTCGCCATAGCCGGGACTAAAGCGCCAGTTACCGGCGAGCCCGTGTGCAGCGGCCGCAGCCTTGACCTGCTGGTCCATCTGCTCGACGGCGGCTTCTACATAGGCAGAGCATGCGGCGTCGAGCACGGCTCCCTCCAGGGGCTGCTGGGCTCCCGTGGTACGCAGGCGGCGCTCGGCGTCCATGCCGAGGGTGCATGCCATGAGCGCGGCAAAGCGGGCGTCTTTGAGATGTCGATAGATGTCGCGACCGCGCAGCTCAACGTTGGTGCCAACCAGACGGATGCAAGGCTCTCCCTGCTCGTCCACGCCCGTGGCATCGACGGTAAACACGCGCCGCACGCCGCGGGGCTCAATGTCCAGCTCAAGGCGCTCGACCACAAGCTCAATACGTCGTGACAGCTCGGGCTCAATCTGCTGGCCGCCGTAACCCAGATACCGCAGCATCTCGGCACGGTCGACACGGGGATGGTGCGCAGCATCGACACGGTAAAGCGCCGGCGACGCAAGGTCGGCCGGCACTTCGACAGCGGTTGTATCGATGTGCGGTTTTTCCATTACCCCAGGCGCTCCATAATGGTCGCGGCGATCGCAGGACGATTCATAGTGTACAGGTGCAGACCGGCGGCACCGTGCTCCTTGAGGTCGCAAAGCTGACGGGCGGCATAATCTACACCGGCTGCCTGCAGGCTCTCGGGGTCGTTCTCGTACTTGGCGAGAATCTTGATGACGGGGGAGGGCAGTGACGCGCCGCAGATAAAGACCATGCGGCTGATCTGCGACTTGCCCATAAACGGCATGATGCCCGCGGTAATGGGCACGGTGATGCCGGCCTTGTCGGCAAGCTCGCGAAAACGATAGAAGCACTCGTTATCAAAAAAGAGCTGCGTCACAAAGAAGCTCGCGCCGGCGTCCTGTTTTTGCTTGAGGTGTTCGACCGAGAGGTTGAGATCCTCGCAGGCAATGTGGCCCTCGGGGTAGGCTGCGGCACCCACGCAAAAGCCGGCGTCGACGAGCTCGGGGATGAGGTCGCGGGCGTAGGCGTAGTCGGAGGCGGGCTTGTCGTCCTCGGTCGCGCCGGCAGGGAGATCGCCACGCAGGGCCAGGATGTTTTCCACGCCGGCGGTGCGGTACTCATCGATCTTGGCGGCGATATCGGCGTGGGTACGGCCCACACAGGTGAGGTGCGCCACCGAGGGCGTATCGAATTCGCTCGTAATCATATGCGCGATGGGGGCGGTGGTGGCGCCGTTGCCCGAGCCGCCAGCCGAGCAGGTGACCGAGACAAAGCTCGGCGAAAGCTTGCACAGATTGCCTGACACTTCGCGAGCCGTGTTGAGGGTAAGCTCGCCCTTGGGCGGGAACATCTCAAACGAAACGGGTGCAGTGCCCTGGGAAGCTGCCTGCTTAAAAACCTCGTCGACGCGCATATCGTGCTCCTTTAGATACGTAATAGTGTGATGTGTTGTAAGGATTCTACAGCACCACTGTGTCACGGTGGAGTTTCACTCGCTATTTGAGGATACTAATCAAAGATGCCTTGCTATCGGCTTTATCTATAACAGAGCGGCTAATCTAGGCACGGACTATAAAGACTGGTATCTGATGCGAAATACCAGTCAATTTAGCCCCGTCCTAAATTGACTAACCTTAATCCATGCGGGGAGGTCTGCAATTTATACAGTTCATTGGCTGTTAAGGGTGGCAATACTGCCGCGATGCGGTAACCTCATTGATTGGTTTCGCGACAGCAACACAACGGTAATGTCGCGGAAACACGGCGAGCCTAAGCTATGACTCGTTCGTTAGTAATCAACACCGCTTCTCACGCGGTGCCGATACGAAGGGAGTTCCGTATGGCCGATCTTACTGACCGCTTCGGGACCATGGTGTTCTCTGAGGAAGTCATGAAGGACTACCTCCCCAAGGACATTTGGAAGCGCCTTGCCGCAACCCTCGAGGAGGGTGAGCCGCTCGACCTGGATGTGGCCAACGCCGTCGCTCACGCCATGAAGGTTTGGGCCATCTCCAAGGGTGCTACGCACTACGCGCACTGGTTCCAGCCGCTTTCGGGCATTACTTCCGAGAAGCACGATAGCTTCCTCGAGCCCAACCACGACGGCACCGCCATTACCAAGTTTACGGGCAAAAACCTCATTCAGGGCGAGCCGGACGCCTCCAGCTTCCCCAACGGCGGCCTGCGTGCCACCTTCGAGGCCCGTGGCTACACCGCTTGGGATCCCACCAGCCCCGCATTCATTAAGGACGATGTCCTGTGCATCCCCACAGCTTTCTGCTCCTACACGGGCGAGGCCCTGGACAAGAAGACCCCGCTGCTGCGCTCCATGACCGCGCTCTCGCGTGAGTCCAAGCGCGTTTTAGCGCTGTTTGGCAAGACCCCCAAGAAGGTCGTTCCTTCCGTGGGCGATGAGCAGGAGTACTTCCTGATCAAGAAGGACGCTTACCGCAAGCGCAGGGACCTGGTCATCACCGGTCGCACCCTCTTTGGCGCTGCTCCCTGCAAGGGCCAGGAGCTCGAGGAGCACTACTTTGGCGCTATCCGCCCCACCGTCTCGTCCTATATGAAGGACCTGGACGATGAACTGTGGGCGCTTGGCATTCCTGCCAAGACCAAGCACAACGAGGTCGCTCCCTGCCAGCATGAGCTCGCCCCTGTCTACGGCGAGGTCAACGAGGCCATCGACCAGAATCTGGTCATGATGGAGAAGATGAAGCTCATCGCCTCCCGCCACGACTTGGTCTGCCTGCTGCACGAGAAGCCCTTCGAGGGCATCAACGGTTCGGGCAAGCACAATAACTGGTCGCTTGGCACCGAGTCCGAGAACCTGCTCGACCCGGGCGACACCCCGCTCGACAACCTGCAGTTCATCGTCTTCCTCACCGCGGTGATCGAGGCCGTCGATAACTATCAGGAGCTCCTGCGTGCCTCCGTTGCCTCGGCCGGCAACGATCATCGTCTGGGCGCCAACGAGGCTCCTCCGGCGATTATGTCCATCTTCCTGGGCGACCAGCTTACCGAGGTCGTCGAGAAGATCATCGATGGCAAGGCTTCCGTCCATGCCACGCGCGGCGTGCTCGACCTGGGCGCCGATACCCTGCCCAAGCTGATGCAGGACAACACCGACCGCAACCGTACCTCCCCGTTCGCCTTCACCGGCAACAAGTTCGAGTTCCGTGCCTGCGGCTCCGAGCAGAACGTCTCCGACTCCAACCTGGTGCTCGATGCTGCCGTGGCCAAGTCGCTCAAGTCTTTCGCCGACGCACTCGAGGGTACGCCCGAGGATAAGTTCCAGGACGCCGCGCTCGAGTACTGCAAGAAGGTGCTGACCGATCACCAGCGCATCCTGTTCTCCGGCGACGGTTACTCCGACGAGTGGCCCATCGAGGCCGAGAAGCGCGGCCTTGCCAACAACAAGACCACGGCCGACGCTCTTCCCGCCTTTGTTTCCGATAAGGCCATTGCGCTCTTTGAGGAGACGGGCGTCCTGACCAAGGCCGAGGCCCAGTGCCGCTATGACTGCAAGCTCGAGAAGTACAACAAGCTCATGAACATCGAGGCTACCACGATGGTTCGCGAGGCGCGTCGTACCTATCGCCCGGTCATTACCGCCTATGCCACCAAGGTCGCTAAGGGCCTTGAGACTATTCGTGCCGCCGGTGCTGAGGCCGCCATGCAGTGCGAGCAGAACACGCTCAACAAGCTCTGCAATGGTATCACCGCCATCAACGACTCCATTAAGGCGCTCGACGCCGTGCATCAGAAGGCCGAGGCTCTCGATGGCCAGGAGCAGGCCAACGTGTATGCACACGAGGTCGTTCCCGCTATGGATACGCTGCGCGCCGCCGTGGATGCCATGGAGGAGATCGTGGCCGCCGACTACTGGCCGGTTCCGACCTACGACGACATCCTGTTCTACGTGTAGAGCGTAACTGACATATCGTCACGGTATTGAGCCGGGGTCCGCATCGCGCGGGGCCCGGCTATTTGTTTGCGAAGGACGCTTTGGATCCCGCTTTGCAACTGATTCGCCCACGCAATAAGGGGTCGTGGGCAAAAAACGTCAAATATGAGTACTGTCACAAGCCCTGTAGCATTATCTTTTTGCAAAATATGCAGTGTTACGCAACATATGTCCAAGTACTTAGCTGATAAATGCCTGCAATTCCTCCGCCGTAGGACGCCTTGTGTCCAAATCGCCTTCTGATGGCATGAAATCGCTGTTACTAAATTGGTAACAGTACTCATATTTGCTATTTTTTGTCCACGGGCCCTTGGATGACAGTGTGATTTTATGCCTTCGGGGTTCGAATCCCGGCGTATGGGTAGCAAAAAGCCCGCTACCGAATTGGTAACGGGCTTCTCAGATTCTGTGGTGCCCCCAGCGGGATTCGAACCCGCGATATCCACCTTGAAAGGGTGGCGTCCTTGGCCGCTAGACGATGGGGACAGCGGGAAAGAGTATAGCAGACTTTTTGCCGGCGCGTATATCGTTGGCAAACTGGAAAACCACCACAAAGGTACCTGTCCCCTTTGTGGTGGTTGGGGCGTTAGGGGAGGAGCTTCATGGCGGCGTCGTGGGCGGCGCGCTCGTAGGTGTCGTCGAGGGGTTTGAGCGGCAGCAGGGCGGCGGCCTGTGTGTCGCCACGGCGCTCGAGGGCGTGCGCGATGAGCCAGTCGGCGAGTTCGGGGTTCTTGGGCAGCGCCGGGCCATGCAGGTACGTGCCGATGACACCCTTGTAGATGAGACCCTCAAAGCCATCGTCGCCGTTGTTGCCGGTGCCCGTGACGACGGACGTTCCGAGCGGCGTGGCATCGGCGTCCAAAAGCGTGCGGCCACCGTGGTTCTCGAATCCCACAAAGGGCTCGGGTGCCAGGTCGGTCTTGACGGCGACGTTGCCGATCAGGCGGTCGGAGCCGCGTACGGTCTCGGCGGCAATGACGCCCAGGCCCTCGATGCGATTTTCGCCCATATAGTACGAACGGCCGAGCAGCTGATAGCTGCCGCAGATGGCGAGCAGCGAACCGCCGTCCTCAACATAGGCTGTGACCTTGTCTTTTTGGGCGAGCAGCTCGTGTGCCACGGCTAGCTGGTCGCGATCGGATCCGCCGCCCATCATGACGATATCGGCATCATGCAGATCGAGCACCTCGCCCATGCGGACCTCATCCACGCGAACGGGGATGCCGCGCCAGGCGCAGCGGCGCTCGAGGGCGATGACGTTGCCGCCGTCGCCATAGAGGTTGAGGGCATCGGGATACAGGTAGACGATGCGCAGCGGGCGCGAGAGCTCGACTGGCGCGATACCGACAGGAAGAGCGCTGCCGTCGGCGCGGACTGCGGCGCGGGCGGCAACCGTGGCTGCATCGGCACCCTTCAGCCCGTCGAGTTCTTTGACCAGCGGCGGGAAGGCCGTGTAGTTGGCGACGGCGTAGAAGGTGTCATCGGCGGCCTCGTCTGCCATGGCGCCAATTGCCTGCGCGACGTCCGAGATAATGGCGGCGTCGATGCCGGCGTACTTGAGGCGCACCTGCATATCGTGTGCACGCGTGCCGCCGGCAAAGGCGACAAGCCCCGGGGTATCGGCGATGCGCTCGAAGTCGACGTCGTAGATCCACGAGACATCGTGGCCGTCGGCGTCGTTGTCATTGAGGAAGAAAGCGCAGAGCCTGCCACCTGCCGTTTTAATGGACTGGATCTGGCGATCGAAGCCCACGGGATTCTTGGCCAGGTTGGCCTCGACGGTGCGGCCGGCAATATCCCAGCGGCCCATGCGTCCGCCGGCGGGCACGTAGGCATTAAGCGTAGGCTGTAGAAGCGCCGTGTTCACGCCCAGCTCGTGTGCGGCAAAGAAGGCGGCGGCGACGTTATAGACCATGTACAGGCCGTTGTAGCGCGTGGCGATGTGCACGGCGGGCGCGTTGGCCTCGGGTCCAAAGGCCAGGTCAAAGCCGTAGCCGTCGCAGCCGAGCTCAACGCCCGTCACGCGGCGGAGCAGCGCGGGGCGACCCCAGCCGCACGAAGGGCAATGATAGGCGCCCAGCTGTCCGTACTGCACATAGTCGTATTCCAGCGGGGCGTTGCACTGCGAGCAAAAACGCGAGTCGCTAATGCGGTCGGACTCGGTGCCCGTGGCGCCGTCGATGCCAAAGGCGATGCTCGTGTTGGGGACGCGCGCGGCGATCGAGGCGCACAGCGGATCGTCGGCGTTGTAGATGAGCGTTGTCGTCGGAGAGAGCTCCAACGCATGGGCGATGACGTCTTGGGTATGGTCGATCTCGCCGTAGCGGTCTAGCTGGTCGCGGAACAGGTTGAGCAGCACAAAGTACGTCGGTTTGAGCCTGGGCAGAACGCGTACGGTGTAGAGCTCGTCGCACTCAAAAACGCCCACGCGCTTGCCGCTGCTGGTGTGCTTAAGGCCGCCGCGGGCCTCGAGCAGAGCACCCACCACACCAGGCTCCATATTGTTGCCGGCACGGTTGCACACCACGGTAGCACTGCTGGCAGCAACGGCGTCGGCGATGAGGTTGGAGGTGGTGGTCTTGCCGTTGGTGCCGGTGATCACCACGCTGCGGTCGACCAGGCTCGCGAGGTCGCTTAGCAGCTCGGGGTCGATCTTCATGGCGATGCGGCCGGGGAGTACGCCGCCCTGGCGCTTAAGGACGGAGCGCAGCCCCCAGCGGGCGATATCGCTCGAGGCACAGGCGAGAGATGAGCGGAAGTTCATGAGGCCGTTCCTAACGTGAATGACATGGTCGTGGCGTTTGCGCCGTTAAAAGCCGTAACGGCGCGCAAATTCCTGGGCAAGCTGCGATACATCTTCGCAGGCGTTGGCCCAGGGGGCAAAGTCGGGGGTGTCCGAGATGATGCCGTCGGCTTCCCAAATTGCCTGATGCGAAAGGTCCCAGGGGTCGTGCGGTTCGGGTCGGCAGGGAAGGTACGGTGTCTGATACATGGGGTTCAGCAAAAAGAACGCGCCGCCCTCGCAACGGTTAGCGAACTCACGCAGCGCGCGCGTCGCCGGGCGCATCTTGTTTGTTTTGAACAGCAGAATCGTGCGGGCGAGCAGGTACCAAGGAGAGTTTTCGAGTGCGTCTGCCCCCATCTGTTCCTCGAGCTGATGCGCTAGGGCAAAAAAGCCGTCCTGGTCTTCCAGGCGGGCGAGGGCAAGCAGCACGGTGCCGGCGGCCCGGGTGGGATAGCCCTCCGCCTTAAGGACACGGCGAGAATAGTTGGCGGCGGCGCGGTAACGAGCGCTCGCCATGCACAGCTGCGAGATGGCCTCGAGCGTGTGGAGCCACCCGATAAGCGCCGGCTCGCTCACGGTAAGGTCTGCTGCGGTGACACCGTCGGCCAAAACATTATTGGTCCAATAGTGCGGGGCCTCCATATCAAACCCGGGCACGCTCTGTTGCAGGTAGTCGGCCGTGCTCGCTTCGAGCTTCATCAGGTCGCCCAGGCAAGCGTCAACGGGCGTGTCGGCCAGGATGATGGCGAGCAGCTGCGCGTCGACGGCCAGTGCATCGACGCGGACAATCTTGAGCAGCTCATCGCGCATTTCGTCGAACAGGCGATTGCGCGTCTGCTCGAACTCCTCGTCGCTGCCCATGTCCTCGATGCGATGGAGCTCGTCGAGCAGGTGGCGATGAACACCGGCATAGGACAGCAGCGCCTGGGCATGCTCGGACTGCGCATACTTTTGGGGATTCGCGCTCATGTCGTTATGGACAAGCTCGCGTGCTGCATCGGTGAGCTCGGGGTGCGACGCCAGATAGGTGCGCTCCAAGTAGGCGGGGATGTAGACGCTCGGATCCATTAGAGGTCCCCTCCCTTAAATGGAAGCCCCTGCTCGGCTGCGCGCAGGATGCGCTCGTCGATCTGGGAACGCACGATGTCGTTGGTGGCGACCCAGGCGGCAAAGCTGGCGTTGTCGGGAGCGCCCAGGCCCTCCTGCAGTACCGGCGTCGCCTCGGACAGCGCAAGGACAAGCTCGTCGGTGGAGCCCACGCCCACGTTGACGCGGGCATAGACGCCATCGGGAAACTCGGTTTGGAAGTAGAGCGCCTCGGCCGCGTGCGGACACGAGCGCGCAAGGATACGCAGGTAGTGCTCGGCGCCCTCGTAGTCCAGCTCGCGCCAGGCAGCGCTCATCAGCGCGATGAGTGTCCACGGGTCCAAGTCGCGCTCCGCGTCCTTGGGGCGGCGGCGCAGCGGCGTGTTGGTGAGATAGGGCACGGAGTGGGCAGAGCGAAAGCGCTTGAGCTCCTCGGCGGGGTACTCGAGCTTTGCCATGGCGAGCATCGCGGTGTGGCGGACGCCGGCGGGGTCGTCGGGCGCAAAGTCCAGGCTGCGATTCGCGGCATCCAGCGACATGCGGTAACGGCCGCTAATGAGGGCGCGCGATGCTAAGGCGGCAAGCCAGCGCAGGTAGGGGCGGCGGGTCAGGTCGCCTGCGGCCTCACGCTCGTAGGGGTCCTGCGCCGAGGCAATCTTGAGCGCCAGGTCGTGCTCGACTTCATCGCGCTTGGATACCAGGTACTGTACGTACTCCTCGTTGGAGTTGGCGGTGAGGGCGGTCAGCATTCGCTGAGCGTCCCAGTTGGTCGGATCGAGCTCGGCCGCCTCGCGAAGCATGTTCTCGGCTGCGGCTTCTTCTTGCTCTGCCTGGGCGTCGTCGGGGATAAAGGGGATGCGGTAGTCGACAGCCTCGACCACCTTGGCAATGAGGTGCCCGGCGCGGTCGCGGTCGTGCACGATGAGCGGTGCAGGGTTGCGGGTGAATTGTTCCATCAGACGCTCTAC
>URUC01000056.1 GCA_900550965.1 uncultured Collinsella sp.
GCTCTAGAAGCCGAGGAATTTAACTTCCGGTCTGAGCTCGATGCCATACGCCTCCCTCACCTTTCCGTGCACATGTCTAATAACCGCGGCAACGTCATCGGCCGAGGCAGTTCCGTTATTAACGATAAAATTAGCGTGAACGGGCGAAACTTCCGCGCCGCCAATCGAAAAACCCTTTAATCCACAATCCTCGATAAGCTTGCCCACACTCGCATCGGGCGGGTTGCGAAAGACAGACCCGCAGGATGCGCGACCCATGGGCTGCGTACGCTTGCGCCTTGTAAGGTACCGCTCCATGCGCTCGCGAATGTCGGCCTTGGGCGCCGGTTTAAGCTTGAACACGCACTCGAGGATGATCTCATTGCGGGGAAGGCTACATTCGCGGTAGTCCCAAGTGATCTCGGACCCCGCATAATGCTTGATACCGGATGCCGGGTCAAACGTTACGACATCCTCAACCAGCGAGCCAATCCACTCGGTCCGTGTGCCGGCATTCATGGATATCGCACCGCCGACCGAACCAGGAATGCCAACGGCAAACTCAAGGCCCGAGAGGCTACGCGACAGGGCATCGTTGACCAGGCGCGCAAACATCACGCCCGCACCGACCGTCAGCGTACAACCGTCATCGGCAACAACCGTGCGCTGAAACTCACGTCCGAGCGAAATGACGGCACCGCGATAACCGCCATCGGCAACCAGCAGATTGGAGCCCTTGCCGATGATGACCCACGGCACCTGCTCGCGATCGAGCACCGCCACGGCGCGGCGGAGGGCATGATAGCTATGGCACGTCACAAAGAGGTCGGCCTTGCCGCCGATACGATAGCTCGTATGACGCGCAAGGCGCTCGTCCTCGATCACATCCGTGTCGATCATGCCCGAGAGCGCCATGACGGCGTTAAACAGACCCATTAGACTTAAGCGTCTTTCTTGGCAGTCAGATACTCAATGAACTCGGGACCGACGGTCGTAACGTCACCGGCACCCATAGTGAGCAGCAGGTCGCCCTCGCCCACCATCCGCTCGAGCTCCTGATTAAGCTCAAGACGGCTGGAACAGTACACGACCTCCTTGCCAGGATGCTTGGCGCGCACGGTATCGGCGAGCATCTTAGAGGTGACACCCGGAATGGGCATCTCGCCAGCCGAGAACACATCGATCAGCAGCAGTTTATCGGCATTGGCAAATGCATCGGCAAAGTCGTCGCACAGGGCCTGCAGGCGCGAATAGCGGTGCGGCTGGAACACGACGTCGACGTGCTTGTAACCCAGCGACGAAGCGGCAGCAAGCGTCGCCTTGATCTCGGTGGGGTGATGGCCGTAATCATCGACCACGGTGATGCCATCGATATCGCCCACGTGGGTAAAGCGACGGCGGACGCCCTCAAAGCTCGAGAGCGCCTTGGCGGCGGCGTCGATGTCAAGGCCCAGGACATGGGCGACGGTGAGCACCGCCGTGGCGTTGAGCATGTTGTGGCGACCGGGATTGCTCTTGATCTCCACAGCATGCTCAGTGCCGTCCTCAAAGCGAACGATAAAGTCACTCTGGATACCCTTGACATCCGGGTGCATGCAGACGATGTCGTTGCTCTCGGCAAAGCCGTAGGAAAGCACGTGACGGCCCGTCGACTTGGCGAGCTCGACCAGATGCGGGTCCTCACCGCAGACGATGACGGTGCCGTCCTCGCCCACCAGGCTCATGAATTTGGCGAAAGTTGCCTCGATCTCCTCGATACCCGAGTAGTGATCGAGGTGGTCGGCCTCGACGTTGGTCACAATGACCACATTGGGGTTCAGGAACAGGAAGGAGCTGTCGGACTCGTCGGCCTCGGCGACAAAGTAGTCGCCCGAGCCGTTCTTGCCGTTCGTGTCATAGCCCTCGACGATGCCACCGATCAAGAAGCTCGGATCCAGACCCATGCGGTCGAGCATGGTGGCGCACATCGAAGACGTGGTGGTCTTGCCATGCGTGCCGGCAACAGCGACGGTGGTGTAGCCGTGGCCCAAAGCAGAGAGCATCTTGGCACGGGGCCACACGGGAATACCAAGCTCGCGAGCGCGCACAAGTTCAGGGTTGGACTCCGGAATAGCGGTGGAGACAACAACCACGTCGGGCTTGACCTCGTCGATCGTGGCGGCCCCATGGCCCACATGCACCTTCACACCAGCGCGGGTAAGCTGGCGGATATAACGTGACGTCTTAAGGTCGGAGCCGGTAACGGCATAACCGCGCTCGTGCAGAACGAGGGCGATGCCGCTCATGCCGGCGCCGCCGATACCGATAAAGTGGGCGCTCTTAAACTCGGGCGCGGAGGTTGCAGTCTGGGAATCAGCCATGTGCTCGTGTACTCCTTGCGTAAACACTGCCTGTAACCCGTTAACTGTACCGCACCTACCGCATCAGCGCGAGGGCGACCGACGATATCCCGTCTAACTAACGCAAACCCTCTACCGCATCCGCCAGAAGAGCGGCGGCCCTATCCTGAGCCAGACCACGCGCCGCCTGACGCATGGCGTCGCGCGCCGCCGCGTCATCGACCAGGTGCAGCAGCTCATCGGCAAAGGCAGAACCGTCGATATCGGCATCGGCGCAGAGCACGCCGGCCCCGGCGTCGACCAGATAACGGGCATTGGTGGTTTGGTGGTCGGCCGTCGCATGCGGATACGGCACGAGCACCGAGGGCACGGCAAGCGCAGCGATCTCGGCCACGCTCGATGCGCCCGAACGCGAGAGCACCAAATCGGCAGCAGCCAGCATATCGCCCATGTTGTCGATGTAAGGCTGGACGCGGTAACGCTCCGCCTCCTCGGGCGTCAGCGCCAAAGTGCGCTCGGTCTCCTCAAAGCCGTCGGCACCCGTCGAATGCAACACATAGAGGTTCTTGCACGAAAGCAGCTCGTTTTTGAGCGAAACCACGCGCTCGTTGAGGTGCTGGGCGCCAAGTGAACCGCCAAAGACGAGCAGCAGCGTAGCGTCCTCGGGCACACCAAGCGTCTTGCGGCCGCGAGCGCGATCGCCCTCGATTACCGAGCGACGTACGGGGTTGCCGGTCATGAGCACGTGGTCAGGGTCACCTTCGCGCTCAAAGACCGCGCGCGCTGCCGGCACCGAGATGCACACGCGGGCGGCGTGGGAGTTCATCATCTTGTTGGCCAGGCCCGGAACAGAGTTCTGCTCATGCAGCAGATACGGAACGCCCGCGCCCTTGCACCACCCCAGCAGCGGAACCTCGACATAGGCACCAAAACCGATGGCGGCATCGGGCTTGCCGACCTTTGAGAAATGACTGGCGAGCGCACGCTTGGCCTTGTTGACACGCCACAGGGAGGTCAGCGCCGTCCAAGGACGGGAGCGGTCGAAGCCCGTGACCGTAATGGGCACAAAATCAAACCCAGCCTCGGGGACCAGACGACCCTCGAGCTTGCGTGACTGGCCCACGAACACAACGTGGTGGCCACGATCACGCAGCTCTTCGGCCAAGGCGAGCGCGGGGTTGATGTGTCCCGCCGTGCCGCCGGCTGCAATAGCAACGGTCATCTTATCGGTCATGGTAGTCCCTTCGTACACGCGGTCCCTGGTCGTCGGTGCGTAGACGCGCCGACGGGTCCGAGTTCAAATCGATTCGATTATATCCGCCGCCCGCATTGCGAGGAGTTGGGCGCTGCGGACGACCTTGCGGCGCCGTTCGCTGACGCGGACGGGCTGCCGGCTCGGTCGCAGAGCCATCCAGAACGGTAAAGCCGTTACGCGAAGACCGCTCGCCGCGCACGTGGGGCACGCCGGCGGTACTCTCATCCATAACGGCAAAGCTCTCGCGGCGACGGTCGTACTCATCGCGACGGGCGCTCTCGTACGAAACGCGTAGGATCAGACCGGCAAGCATAAGCGACACAATAATCGACGAACCGCCATAGCTAATAAACGGCAACGGTTTGCCCGTCATGGGAAACACGTTGAGGATGCCCAGCGCATTGATCAAAAACTGCACCGCGAGAATGACCGCAGAGCCAGACGCCATGAGCGCGCCCCGACGATCGGTCGCCTGCTCGGCAATGCGAAACGCCGAGTAGATCAGCATCGCAAACACCAAGAAGAACAGCACGGTTCCGACAAAGCCGACTTCCTCGCCAATGATGGCCAGGATGTAGTCATTGTGCGCCTCGGGCAGATACGAGTACTTCATGGTTGAGTTGCCGATGCCACGGCCGAACAGACCGCCCGAGGCAAAGGCCATGATGGCAAGCGTGGCCTGATAGCCGTCACCATACTCGTCAGCCCAAGGGTTCAAGGCAACCTGAATACGCACCATACGGTACGGCTCTGCGACAAGTGCAATCACGATCACGAGAATGCCGAAGATTAGCACGCCGATGATAAATCTCGGGTCGAGACCCGCAAACAACGCCATGCACATGAGGGTCAACAGGATGATCAGGACAGTACCGAAATCGGGCTGGATAAAGATCAGAAAGAGCGAAATACCCAGGTAGATGCCCATCTTGCGAAGGAATTCGTTGATGTTGCCACCGGGCGAAAAGAAGCGATCAAGCATGATGGCCGAATACGCAATGGCAAATGGCTTTAAAAACTCGGAAGGCTGGAACTGAATACCGGCGATGTTGAGCCAGCGCGTGGCGCCACGGCTGCCGCTGCCCACCAAGAACACCAGAAACAGTAGCCCTATCATGCCGATAAGGAAGATCCTAAGCACATCCTCCCCAAACCAGCTGTCCGGCAAAACGCGCACGATGGCAATCAGCGCCAGAACACCAACCACGGCAAACGCGGCCTGTCGACCCAGGAAAAACGTCGCCGAGCCATTCTCGTGCAGCGCCTCGACCGAAGACGCCGAGTACACCATCAGCAGACCAAAGCACACCAAAGTAAACAGGCAGGCCATAAATATCAGACGGGGGCGCATGATGCGGGCGGGAACGCCGGCAATATAGCGTTCGCTAAACGACTGCCCGCCGCGACCGGAACGCGGTGTGCTACGCCGCGAGGAAGCACGGTCCGAGTCGGGCCTCCTCATACCTTGTCGGGGGCTCTCCTCTCTCACCGGCAACCCCTATTCCATTTGCGATTTCGCTGCAGCGGCAAGCTGAGCCACGTAGTCCTTAAACACGCGGCCGCGCTCCTCATAGCCCGAGAACTCATCGAACGAAGAGCAGGCAGGAGAAAGTAAGATCACGTCGCCACGGCTCGACAGCGAACGGGCAACGTCCACGGCATCGCGTAGGTCATCCGCTTGGGCGATATCCACATCGCCATCGACATCGGCCTCGTCCACAGCGGCGGTAAAGCGCTCGCGCGCATCGCCAAAGCAGACGACCGAGCGCACGTTATCCATAACGACGCGCGCGAAGTCCGTGAGCGGCGTGCCCTTATCGTGGCCGCCGAGCAGCAAGATCACATCGTCATCGGGAAATGCCGTCAGTGCCTTCTCGACCGCGTCGGTGTTGGTCGCCTTGGAATCGTTGACGTAGCGCACGCCGTCAATCTCGCCGCACGGCTCCACGCGGTGCTCGAGCGGCTGGAACGAGGCCAGACCGCGGCAGACACCATCGACATCGGCACCGACTGCCAGGGCAGCCGTGGCAGCGCACAGGGCATTGATAACATTGTGATGGCCCGAGATCTTGAGTTCGGACGTGGCGACAAGCTGAGTCTCGACGCCCTTCAGGCGCACGACCATTTTGCCGTCGCGCACAAAGGCGGCGTCTGCACCCTCGGGCTCGTCAAAAGCGACCTTGCAGATGCGGCGACCCGGCGTATAGATGTACTCATCGAACTCGTGAATGCCGGCGTCTTCGACGTCGACAACCACCAGATCGTCATCGACCATATTGTCAAACAGCTTGATCTTGGCAAGCGCATAGTTCTTATGGCTCTTATGCCAGCCCAAGTGGTCGGGAGTGATGTTGAGCAGCACTGCCACGCGAGGGTGGAGCTCGGTGGTCGTAGCAATCTGATAGCTCGAGAGCTCAGCCACAAACCACTCGTTGTGGGCTCGGCCGTCGATCTCGTTCACCGGCGGCTCACCGATGTTGCCGACAGCTACGCTGGCCTCGCCGGCAGCCTTGAGCAGATAATCAGTCAGCGACGTGGTGGTCGTCTTGCCGTTGGTGCCCGTGATGGCAATCCAGTTATCGGGCGACAGGCGATAGGCAAACTCGGGCTCACCCATAATCTGGGCGGCATGCTCGCGCCCGGCCTTAAAGAAGCCCGAGAACTCCGAGATGCCCGGGCACGTCACGCATACGTCATAGGCGCCCTCGACCTGTTCGGTCCCATAGACAAACGACGCACCAGCAGCCTCGAGCGCACGCGTGTCGTCATTGGGCTCAGAGGTGCCGCCGCCATACACGGTAACGGCGCTTACGCGCTCGGGATGCGCCAGCGCCCAGCGGGCGACATCGAGACCGGATTTACCCTGACCCAAAACGAGCAGGCTAAAGACATCAGCAAGAGGCATGAAAGACCACTATCCCAACTGGAAGAACAGAGCAAGGCCAACGGCACCAAAGGCCGCAGCGATAATCCAAAAACGGATGACGACCTTGGTCTCGGCCCAGCCCTTCTTTTCGAAATGATGATGGATGGGCGCCATAAGGAAGACGCGCTTGTGCGTAAAGTGGAAGTAGACAACCTGAATCATGACCGAAAGGGTCTCAACGATAAACAGGCCGCCGATGATGAGGGAGACGACCTCGGTGTTGGTCATGATGGACGTGCAGGCAAACGCGGCGCCCAGGGCAAGCGAGCCGGTATCACCCATAAAGATGCTCGCCGGATAGCAGTTGAACCACAGAAAGCCCAAGCAGGCACCGGCACACGCGGTGCAGAAGATGGACAGGTTCACGTCTCCGTGCAAAAACGCCATGGCAGCCATGGCGAGCATGGCGATCATGGAGGTGCCGCCAGCAAGACCGTCAAGGCCATCGGTCAGGTTCACGGCATTAGAAAGACCGGCAATCATCAGCCAGCAAAAGACAATATAGAGCCACGGGAACGAATAGCCGCAGATGGTGGTCGAAAGCACGCCAAGGTCGATCGTCAACCCACCGGGAAAACGAATCTCGGGGGCGACGCCGCACCAGTTGACGGCAAGTACCGTAAAGGTGACACAGATAATGGTTAGGCCGATCATCTTGGCATGGGGCGTCAGACCGAGCGAGCGCCCATGCGTAACGGAGGTCAGGTCGTCGATCAGGCCCAGCACGCCGGTCGCCAGCGTGGCGAGCAGCACGAGTACGAGCTCGGTGGTGAGCTCGCCCATCAGCAGGCAGGTCAGCGAGATCGCGACGAGGATGACAACGCCACCCATGGTGGGCGTTCCCTGCTTAACCAAATGACGCTTGGGGCCGTCGGCACGAACCTGCTGGCCGATACCCTCGACCTTGAGCAGCTTGATCCACCACGGCATGAGCAGCAGCGCAATGGCTGCGGCGATGCCAAGCCCCAAAAAAGCCTGATACGTTGGATACGAGGGATTGCCGAACATGGGCTAGCACACACCTTCCACAAAGCGGTCGAGCTCAACAAAGCGGGAACCCTTGACCAGTACAACATCATGTTTTTCAAGCGCGCCGCCCATGCCGTCGAGCACCTGCTGATAATCGGAGAACACCTGGATGCGGTCCTCGTCCATGCCCATCATGCGTGCGGCATCGGCCATAAGCTGGGCCAGCTCACCACCCACGCACGCCAGCATGTCGAGCTTCTTGGCGGCGGCATAGGCGCCCACGAGCTCATGCATGCGAGGAGCCTCATCGCCCATCTCGCCCATCTCGCCCAGGATCGCCATGCGAGACCCCGTGCACGAAAGCGAGCACAGCAGATCGAGACCGGCTGCCATCGATTCGGCGCTGGCGTTATAGGAATCGTCGATGATGCGTGCACCACTCTTGGCGCGCTTGATCTCCTGGCGGTGCCCGGTGATCGTAAGACCCCTAAAGGCAGCATCGATCTGCTCGGGCGTCACGCCCAGGCGATAGGCAACCGCGGCGGCCTTAACGGCATTAGGAACGGACTGCACGCCGGGGATGGCAAGCATGGTATCGATTGTCTCGCCCTGACCAAAATCGAGCGTAAAGACCGGACGGCCTTCGTCATCAACACGAATGTCGCGGGCACGGACCTCATCATCGTCCGAGACGCCGGCCAGCATCACGTCGATACCAGCAGGCTGGGCGAACGTGTCGCGAATGAACGGCGTAAAGTCGTCCTCGCCGCCCAAAACCAGCAGCGGCAAATTGTCGCCGGCGGCGCACATGCCCTGGACAATCTCGGCCTTAGCGCGGGCGATGTTCTCGCGGCTGCCCAAAATGCCGATATGAGAGGTGCCGATCTTGCTCACGATGGCAAGGTTGGGATTGGCAGACAGAGACAGGCGCTCGATCTCGTGGAAATGGTTCATGCCCATCTCGAGCACCAGGACCTCGGTATCGGCCGGAGCGGAAAGCACCGTGAGCGGCATGCCGATCAGGTTATTGAAATTGCCCTTGGTGGCCCAGACACGATAGCGCTTGGCGAGCACAGCGGCGAGCACGTCCTTGGTCGTCGTCTTGCCGATGGAACCGGTAATGCCAACGACCAGGCAGCCAAGCTCCAGGCGATACGCGTGCGCCAAACGCAGCAGAAACTCCTCGGGATCATCGGTCAGCAAGATGGCACAGCCCTTGTCCTGCGCCAGCGAGACCAGCTCGGCCTCGGGCTCACGCGTCATCACGACGGCGCCGGCACCCGACTGGACGGCACGGGAAGCAAAATCATTGCCGTCGACGTTTTCACCGGGAAAGGCGACGAAAATCGTCCCTTCCTCGACCTGGCGCGAGTCGATAACGCACCCGCGGCATACCAGATCGACTTCTCCCGTCACGGTTCGGGCCCCTGTTGCGGCCGCGAGGTTGTTGACGGCGATCTCTATCATTGCAGCTCCCCTGTAAACCTAAATAATGCTATCGGCGTATTGTATCCCAGCGCCGCGCATGCGTGGTGCAGGGCATGTGAACACCCCTCATATGGGACAACAAACCACGCCCCAAAGATTGTAACCCCCTACTTCGTGTGCGGGATACCCAGCACGTCGAGCGCGTTGGCCATAATTGACTGGAACGGCACCGCAGCGGCATCTGAGCCGCTCGGCGTTCCGTCGAGCGTGATATAGCACAGCACCTTGGGCGATTGTGCCGGTGCAAAGCCCATAAAGGACGACATGTAGTTCTCCTTGAGGTAGCCGCCGTTCTCGTCGGCACGTTCGGCCGTACCGGTCTTACCCGCCACGTCATAGCCGTCAACCGCGCCGCCAACGCCCGTTCCCTCCGACACGACCGTCTGCATGCACGATGTCACCTGGGATGCGGCGTCCTCCGAAATCGCGCGCTCGCCTTCGCCCCAGTCCTTCTCGTCGCCTTTGCTGGACTTATAGAAGTGCGGGGTCATCATCACGCCGCCGTTGGCGATGCCGCCCACGGCACGTGCGATCTCAATCGGCGAGACAGACAGCGCCTGTCCAAAGCTCATCGAGCCCAGCGTGGCGCCGTCATACTGGTCACGCTCCTTGACGATGCCCAGGCTCTCGCCCGGAAAATCGACACCAGAGCTGTGACCGATGCCCCACTTGTCCACATAGGCGGCAAAGTCGTCGGCACCGATCTTGCGCCCCACCAGGACAAAACCCACGTTGGACGAACGGCGCATCATCTCGCGCACATCCATGGTCATGGCGTAGTCACGCTTGTCGGCATCGGTGACGGTATCGTCGCCCACCTTGATGCTCGCCGGCGCCTCAAACGACGTACTCGACCGCACGACACCCAAGTCGAAGCCGGCGCCCGCCACGAGCGTCTTAAAGACCGAGCCGGGCTCGTAGGCGTCGGTGACCAGGCGCAGGTTCATATCCTCGGTCTTGGCGTTTTCCAAATTGGTCTGGTCGTAGGTCGGATACGAGCAGGCTGCCAAGATCTCGCCTGTCGTAGGATCGGTGACCAGCGCCGAGCCGTTCTTGGCCTTTGTCTTCTCGACAGCCTCTGCCAGGGCATCCTCGGCCGCACGCTGGATATTGACGTCGAGCGTCGTCACGATATCAACGCCGTCGACCGCAGCCACCTTTTTATAGGCACCGCCCGCGATATAGCTGCCGTCCCTCGCGCGCTCGCGTACGAGAGAGCCGTTCGTGCCGGTCAGAAGCTTGTTGTATTGCTTTTCGAGACCCGTCAAGCCGTCGTTGTCTACATTCACTACACCCAGCACCTGCGATGCCAGATTGCCGTATGGATATACGCGCTTCATGGCCTGCTCAAAAAGCACGCCGGGCAGGTTCTTCTTCTCCAGCGCCGCAGCGTCGTCTTCGTCCACCTGGCGCTTGATATACACCCAGGTTCCATCGGACTCAACGAGCTTGCGGCAGGTCTTTTTATCGATTCCAGTTGCCTTGACCAGCGCCGACACCGTCTTGTCAACATCCTCGACAAGCTGGGGGTTCACGGCGATGTTGCGACATTCGACCGACGACGCTAGCACGTTACCGTTGCGGTCGTAGATGGTGCCACGTTTGGCATAGAGGGTCTGCGCAAGCAGGCGGCGCGCATCGGCACGCTCGCGCAGTTTATCGGCTTCGACAATTTGATAGTCGGCAAGGCGAAAGACGCCCAAGCCCAAGCCAAGCCCAATGAAGCCCATGACGGCTTTGCGGCGAGGCAGAGGCGTGCCTGTGAGCCATTCGGTCGACGAACTCTTGCGCGACCTGGTGTTATGCACTTGAGGGCCGCCCGAGCCGCGAAGTCGCGACGCCGGGTCGTTGCCACGGGACTGCCCGGCGTTGTAAGATTGCCGACCCGTTCCTTGATAACCAGAACGTCCCCGCGACGAGGGACGTCCAGAACCGCGGCCCCGGTCGGAGCCGCGGCGATAGTCATTTGTCATACTCAGCTACCGTCTTGCTACTGAGCGGTCGCGGTCGCGTTGGCGCCCGCGGCTGCATCCTGGATGCGAAAAGTCAAGTGTAACGCTCTCGCTGGGCTCCACCATGCCATAAGCGCCCGCAAGGTCGCGAATGCGCGTGTCGGCGCCATAGACCGAATGCATGACCTCCAGGTCGGAGCTCTCATCGGTCGCCTTTTCAAGCGTGTTGGTAAGCTCGGCGTTGCTGTTGAGCACCTGGGCCGTAACGCCGGCGAGCGCCACGCGGGCGACGCCGATCGTCATGAAGATAGCCGCAATGATGCAAAACGTTTTAAGAACGCTCATGAAAACCGGGCTTACCGCCTGGTTTGCCTGACGGCCCGCGCCCGTGTAGACATCAAAGCGCGGCGTGCGCTGCTCACGGGGAGCAACGGGGGCCTGCGGCGTCTCACGATAGGCGGGCATGGCGTTCATATCATAGGCGAGTGCTGCGCTTGAAGTGTTGTAGCCCATGATATGCCGCCTCCCATCCCAAGTACGTTGGTAGTATGTTTAAGCTTCGTTTATGGTGCGAGCGGGAGGTCCAATATCGCGCGGTCGCGCCTACAGACGCTGCGCCACGCGGATTTTGGCTGATCTCGCCCGAGGGTTGCGCTCAACCTCATCAGGCTGGGCAACCAAGGGTTTGCGAGTGATGACCTTGAGTATCGGCACGTTGCCGCACACGCACACCGGAATCTCCGGCGGACACGTGCACCCCTGGCTCATCTCCTTAAAGTGATTCTTTACGATACGGTCCTCGAGCGAGTGATACGAGATGACGCAGATACGTCCGCCCGGGTTGAGCCACCTGGTGGCGGCATCAAGCCCTCGTTCGAGCACATCGAGCTCGTGATTGACCTCGATGCGAATGGCCTGGAAACTTTTCTTGGCCGGGTGTCCGCCATGCCGACGAGCGGCAGCCGGGATACCCGCCTTGATGATCTCGACAAATTGGCCGGTGGTTTCGATCGGTTCTTGCTCGCGGCGGCGCACGATCTCGCGCGCGATCTGCGAGGCGAACTTCTCTTCGCCGTAGACGCGTAGAATCCGGGCGAGGTCGTGTTCGTTATAGGTGTTGATGACCTCAGCTGCGTTTAAGGTGTTATTACCCGGATCCATCCGCATGTCCAATGGGGCGTCCTCGTTATACGAAAAGCCCCTGCCAGGGATATCGAGTTGCGGTGACGAAACGCCCAAATCGAACAGGAAGCCATCGACCCCGGGCACCTCGGCCGAGCAAAGCAGCTCGTCCAAGTCGCCGAAGTTGCCCTTCAGCAGCTGGTGCGGAACGCCGGGAACCTCGCGGTCCAGACGGGCGCCAGCGGCCTCGAGGGCCATGTCGTCCTGATCGACGCCGAGCAAAAGGCCCGTCTCCCCCACCTGCGCGGCCATCTTTACCGAATGGCCGGCACCGCCAAGGGTGCAATCGCAGACAACGGAGCCGCTCTTTAGCCGCAGCGACTCAAGCACTTCGCCGAGCATGACAGGTTCATGCCGATATTCTTGTGTCAAGATCCCACGCTCCATCCGTTACCCGTGCCTTGCCCTTACGAGAAGAAGAGGTCCAGCAGGGCCTCATCGTCATCGTCCTCATCGGCCGCGGCGCGATCCCAAACCTCAAGGTGGTCGTAGTTGCCCACAACCGTGACCTCGCGGTCGAGGTTCGCCTGCTTGCGGAGAGACTCGGAAAGACCGATACGACCGGCGCTATCCACGTCCATCGACGTAGTGCGCTTGTTGATCGCCCTCATGAGCTTCTGGTCGTTAATGTCACGCGGGTTAAAACCCTCGTGGCCCTCACGACCCGCGAAGAGTCCTTCGACCCACTTATCGAAGGCCTCGGCAGAGAACACGTACAGAGCATCGACATCCAGGGCTTTGAACACGCGAACGTGCTCTCCAAGCTCCTCGCGAAGGGGTGCAGGCAGGGACAGACGACCTTTTGCATCGAGATTGCGCTCGTATGCA
>URUC01000057.1 GCA_900550965.1 uncultured Collinsella sp.
GACTACGCGCTCCAGGCCTTCCATCAGCGGTTTTGAGAACATGGAGCGGCTGCCGTGCGAAAACTCGCGGCGCAAGTCGGCAATGCGGACCGTGGGCAGCACGGCATTTCCCGGGCGCTCAGGCATCTCGACACGAGTCCAGGTGGCACCGTTGTACGTGCCGCGGCGGCAGCGGTCGAGGGCCTCCGCAGAAGGCGTGGCCGAGCCCAACACGAGCGGACACCGATAGCGGCGCGCCATCTCGGCAGCCACCTCGCGCGCATGGTAGCGCGGGCTGGAGCCCTGCTTGTAGCTGGTCTCGTGCTCCTCGTCGATGATGATAAGACCCAGGTCGCTGAGCGGGCAAAAGAGCGCCGAGCGGGCGCCCACGACCACACGCGCGGCACCGCTGGCGACCATATCCCACTGGTCCAGGCGCTCGCCAGCAGAAAGTCGCGAATGGAACACGGCAACCGTCTCGCCAAAGCGCGAACGGAAGCGGCCGACAGTCTGGGCCGTCAGCGAAATCTCGGGCACGAGCACGCAGGCCGAACGGCCGGCCGCCAGCACGCGCTCGATAGCGGAGAGGTAGACCTCGGTTTTGCCAGATCCGGTGACGCCATCGACAAGGACCACGTCGCCATGGGCGTCAAGGCGGGCGCGCTCAATCTCCGCGAGGGCCTGCTGCTGGCCGTTGGTAAGCGAGACCGGCGCTTTGCCGCTCGCGGAGGACAGCGTGGTCTGCTCGCTGCAGCCACGCCACGCACGGCGTTCCTCCACCGCCACGACGCCGCGTTTTTCGAGCGCCTTGATGGTCGCCGACATGCTGTTGTAGAGCAGGTTGAGGTCGCGCGTCGTGACCGGGCCGCATTGGAGCGCCTCAATGAGCTGACGCTGGCGGACCGCGGTCTTGGGCGGCGTGTAGTCGAAACCCTCGGGCGTGAGCATGACCCAACGGTTTTGGATGGGTTTGACGGCGGGGCGCTCAACGGTCCACACGCCGTCATCGCCCTTGACCACGCGCGGGCTTCCACCCGGGGGCAAGAACAGGCGCAGGCACTCGGAAAGCGTCGCGACGTACTCGCGGCTCATCCAGCGTGCGATACGGGCGGCTTCGGCGGTAAAGAGCGGTTTGCTGAGGATGGCCTCGATGGGCTTAATGCGCGCAGGGTCGAGGGCGTTGTTGCCCTGCAGGTCGCCCAGCTCAGGCGCGATGTCGACGACATAGCCCGCGGCGGCACGGTTACCAAAGTTAACCAGGACCGTGGATCCGATCTGCGCCTCGTTGGCAAGGGATTGGGGAACGCCGTAAGCAAACGGCTCGGACAGCGCACGCGTCGGGATGTCGAGGACCACGCTCGCGTAGGCGGTGATGGGCTCGGGCGCTGGTTCGAGCTTGGTCGGGGCAGCAGCAGGCACGGGCTTCACCGGAGCCTCCTCCGGTTCCGGCGAACCAAACAGCGACAGTTGCTCGGCCATGGTCCCAGCACCTCCTATCCCATATGTCTACAGAAACAAGAGCCCCGCTCTGAGTGAACGGGGCTCGGATACATACGTTTGCGCAGCGATTACAGCGCCATCGTGCGGGCGCGGTCGATGCGCGCCAGGCAGTCGTCGCGGCCGACAAGTGCCATGGTCTCGCCCAGCGGAGGGCTCACCATATTGCCGCAGACGGCGACGCGCACAGCCTGGAAGACCACGCGCTTCTTAAGGTCCATCTGCTCGGGCAGCGGCTCAAGCGCGGCGTCGATGTTGGCAGCCGTCCACTCGTCCACGCCCTCGAGCGCGGCCTTGGCGGCATCCAGAATGGCGCCCATGCCCTCCTTGGCCAGGCCCTTGGTAACGGACTTCTCGTCATACTCGAGCGTCTCGGCCGTAGCGAAGATGGGAGCGGCGACGGTCACGGCGTCGGCCGGCATCTTGGTGCGCGGCTTGACGATGGCGGCAAGTGCGTCGATCCAGTCCTCGCCGTACTCGACGTTGCCCTCGATGAGACCTGCCTCGTGCAGCTCGGGGACCATAATCTCGTCGGCAAACTGAGTATCGGACATGCCGTTGATGTACTCGGCGTTGACCCAATCAAGCTTCTTGGGGTCGAAGGTCGCCGGGTTCTTGGAGATACGATCGAGCGAGAACTTACTGGCCAGGACATCGCGCGGGATGATCGTGGTCTCGCCGTCGAGCGACCAGCCGAGCAGTGCCAGATAGTTGACGAAGGCGTCGGACAAGTAACCGGCGTCGCGGTACTCCTCCACCGAGGTGGCGCCGTGGCGCTTGGAGAGCTTCTTGCCGTCGGCACCCAGGATCATGGAGATGTGGGCGAACGTGGGCACGGGCGCGCCGAGGGCCTCGTAGACCATGACCTGGCGCGGGGTGTTGGACAGGTGGTCGTCGCCGCGGATGACATGGGTGATCTTCATCATGGCGTCGTCGACGACGGTCGCGAAGTTGTACGTGGGCGTGCCATCGGAGCGGAAGATGACGAAGTCGTCGAGCTCCTTGGCGTCGAAGGTCACCTCGCCGTGGACGGCGTCGTGGATGACGACGTCGCCGCGGTCCTCGGGCACCTTGATGCGCAGAACGTAGGACTCGCCGGCCTCGATGCGGCGGCGGGCCTCCTCGGGATCAAGATCGCGGCAACGGCGCTGATAGCCCTGGAAGGGGTCCTTGCGCTCCTGCGCGGCCTTGCGGTCGGCGTCGAGCTGCTCCTTGGTGCAGAAGCAGGGATAGGCCTTGCCTTCGTCCCAAAGCTTCTGGGCGGCCTGCTTGTACAGGTCCAGGCGCTCGGTCTGGGCGTAGGGGCCAAAGTCGCCGCCCACCTCGGGACCCTCGTCCCAGTCCAGGCCCAGCCAACGCATAGCGCGCAGGATGATCTGCGTATTCTCGTCGGTGGAGCGGGTGGGGTCGGTGTCGTCGATGCGCAGGATGAACGTACCGCCGTTTGCACGGGCGAAAGCCCAGTTATAGATAGCGGTGCGGGCGCCGCCGATGTGCAGCTTGCCCGTGGGTGAGGGTGCAAAACGGACGCGAACGTCTGATGCCATGGAAATCTCCTCGATTGCAGGATGGATGTCTAACCGCACCAGTATAAAGCATCAAAGCAACCTCCGCACAAAGGGCACCGACCTACTCATTGGGGACAGACTTAAATGACCATTCTTTGGGCAACCTGTCGGCACTTAGCCAAGGCTGGTCATTTAAGTCTGTCCCCAATGAGTAGGTGCGGAAAGGGTGTGAATGTTTGATTTACGCGCTATGATGTGCCCTTGCATAGAGAGCCCGGCGGAATGGTAACGGTCGCCGGGACACGTTTTTGAAAGGACAATCATGTCAGAAGAACTTCGTTCCATCCCGCCCCAACACGGGTCCTTTGTTTTTACGTCGGAGTCGGTGACCGAAGGTCATCCCGATAAGATCGCTGACCAGATCAGCGACGCCGTCCTCGACGCAATCCTCGCCAAAGAAATAGAGCTCCAGGAGCAGGGCTACATCGCCCCCAACGGCGTGCCTGCCAACGTGGAGAACGTCCGCTGCGCCTGCGAGACCCTCGTGACCACCGGCACTGTCATCGTCGCCGGCGAGATTCGCACCCAGGCCTACGTCGACGTACAGGAAATCGCCCGCGGCGTCATCCGCCGCATTGGCTACAACCGCGCCAAGTTCGGTTTTGACTGCGACACCTGCGGCGTTATGAGCCTCATCCACGAGCAGTCGCCCGATATCGCCCAGGGCGTTGACGAGTCCTTCGAGACCCAGACCGGCGCTACCACCGACCCGATCGACCTGATCGGCGCCGGCGACCAGGGCATGATGTTCGGTTATGCCTCCAACGAGACCAAGACCCTCATGCCCATGCCGCACTACCTGGCAAGCCGCCTGGCCGAGCGCCTGGCTGCCGTGCGCCATGACGGAACCCTGCCCTACCTGCGCCCCGACGGCAAGACCCAGGTCACGGTGCGCTACGAGGAAGGTAAGCCCGTGGAGGTCACGACCATCGTCATCTCCACGCAGCACGCCGCCGAGATTGAGGACATGGGCAAGATCAAGGCCGACCTCATCGAACACGTCATCACCCCGGTCATGGCCGCCGAGAACATGCCGTGGGACAACGCGGACATCTACGTGAACCCCACCGGTCGCTTTGTCGTGGGCGGCCCCATGGGCGACACGGGCCTCACCGGCCGCAAGATCATCGTCGACACCTACGGCGGCTACGGCCGTCACGGCGGCGGCGCCTTTAGCGGCAAGGACTGCACCAAGGTTGACCGCTCCGCCGCGTATGCCGCGCGCTGGGTCGCCAAGAACGTGGTCGCCGCCGGTCTGGCTGACCGCTGCGAAGTCGAGCTGGCCTACGCTATCGGCGTGTCCAAGCCCCTCTCAATCATGGTCGACACCTTCGGTACCGCGCATGTTGCCGAGGACAAGATCGTCGAGGCCGTCGAGAAGACCTTCGACCTGCGCCCGGGCGCAATCATCCGCGACCTAGACCTGCGTCGCCCCATCTACGAAAAGACGGCAGCCTACGGTCACTTCGGCCGCGAAGACGCCGACTTCACCTGGGAAAAAACCGACCGAGTCGAAGAACTCAAAGCAGCCTGCGGCCTGTAAGCTAGCGGCAAAAGCTACAGCCAAATCGAAACGCACCAAAAGAGGTGCCGGACCAACCGGTACCTCTTTTTTATTAATCGGTGGTGAAGATGAGCCGACCTGGGACGCAGAATAGGTTCCCAGCTGATGAATTTTGCAGCAAGCGTGCCCCTACCATGTATCCTAAGTTCCGAGGGCTTTGGTATTTGGTCGATCGCGAGTTCCGCACGAGCCGGAGGCCACTTAATGTGGCCTCCGTGCGAGCCAGGACTGTAGAGCAGGCGACCAAATACCAAAGCCCTCGGAACGACGGGATAGAACAGGAGCGCATATGGCAGGCAAGCCGCAAACACTAGCTACGACCTCGGCATTCGAGATCTTGGGGCCCGTCATGGTCGGCCCCAGCTCATCGCACACCGCCGGCGCCCTGCGCTGCGCCCAAGTTGCCGCCAGCCTGCTGGAAGGCCGCATCACCAAAGTCACCTTTGGCCTGTGGAACTCCTTCGCCCACACCTACCGCGGCCACGGCACCGACCGTGCGCTCGTCGCGGGCATCCTGGGCCTCGACACCGATGACGAAAACATCAAGCAGGCCTTTGACCTCGCACGTGAGCAGGGCCTCGAATATCACTTTGACATCAAGGGCGACGACGCCTCCATCCACCCCAACACCGTCGACATCGATATGGTCGACGCCACGGGCGCCACAGCAGAGGTCCGCGGCGAGAGCTTGGGCGGCGGCAAGATGCGCATCAGCCGCATTAACGGCGTCGGCGTCGACATCTCGGGTATGTATTCCACGCTCTTCGTGGCGCACCAGGACGTCCCCGGCGTGCTCGCAGCGCTCACCAACCTGCTCGCCTACGCCCATGTGAACATCGCCTTCTGCCGCACCTACCGCACCGAAGTGGGCGGCCAGGCCTACTCCGTCTTTGAGACCGACGGCGCCCCCGACGACACCGTCGTCCCCATGCTCCGCAAGCTCGACAATGTCGATTACGCGACCTTTATCGAGCTCCCCGGTTCTGCCTCGTCGCTCTCCCCCGGCGTCTCGGCAAAGGAAATCTTCGACGACGGCGAGCAGCTGCTCGATGCGTGCGAGGAACTGGGGATCAACATCGGCGCCGTCATGGCCGTGCGCGAGGCACGTCTGACCGGCGAGGCACACGCTATCGCCGCCATGCGCCGCGTGCTCGACGTCATGCGCGAAGAGACCACAGCCCCCATTTCCAATCCACAGCGCTCGCTCGGCGGCCTCATCGGCGGCGAGGCAAAGCTTGTCGATGCCACCAGCCGAAACGATCTGAGCATAAGCCTGATGGGCGCCGTCCAGACCGACGCCGTGGCCCGCGCCATGGCCGTGCTCGAGCGCTCCGCCACCATGGGCGTGATCGTCGCAGCTCCGACGGCAGGATCCGCGGGTGTTGTGCCCGGCTGCGTGCTGGCGCTCGCAGACCATCTGCAGCTGGACGACGAGCAGGTCATGGATGCCCTTTATTGCGCCGCCGCCATCGGCCTCAACCTCACCACGAGCGCCTGCGTTGCCGGCGCCGAGGGCGGCTGTCAGGCCGAGGTCGGAAGTGCGGCCGCCATGGCCGCCGCCGCACTGGTGCAGATGCTCGGCGGCACGCCCGGGCAGGCGCTCGACGCCAGTTCCATCGCGCTGAGTAATCTGCTGGGCCTCGTTTGTGACCCCGTCGGTGGCCTCGTGGAGGTGCCCTGCCAAAACCGCAACGCCATCGGTGTGGCAGCCGCCTTTAGCTCCGCACAGCTTGCCCTCGCCGGCATTAAGAGCCTGGTGCCGTTTGACCAGATGGCGCACGTCGTGCTCTCGGTGGGCCACGCGTTGCCGGCCACGCTGCGCGAGACGGCAAAGGGCGGCATCGCGCAGGCTCCGGCCGCACTTTCGGCCTGTGCAAAATGCGGTGTGTGCGGGTAGCGACAAAGAACGACTCGAAGGTGGGACAAATGTCCCACCTCTTTTGAATGCCACCGTTTCCATACCACAATCAACTAGGTAATCGCTATAATGCAAGCCCAGTAAAAACACGATGAGCCGCAAGGCGAAATTCGAAGGATATGCACACGATGTCGCAAAACGATCGAACTCAACTGATTCCCGATCCGCAGCAGCCGAGCAGGCACACCGGCGGCGTTCAGTCGCCGCGTCCTATCGCGCCGAGCCACGGTCAGCAGCGTGGTGCGGCAAACGCTTCGCAACGCCCGAACCAGCAGCGCCAGCAACGTCAGCAGCGCCAGGCAAACGGCAATACGCCCAAGCAGCCCCCCACGCACGGCCGAGGCGATCGCGGCCCCGCGCGCAAACCCACCGGGAACAATAAGTCGGGCAAAAAGACGACGCTCTTTGTCGTCCTGGGTCTTATCGTCATTGTCTATATCGTAGGCGTCGTAGCGTTTTCGCAGGTAGCCTACCCCAACACCACTATCGCCGGCGTCGATGTCTCGTTCTCCAACGCTTCGTCTGCCGCCACCAAGGTCAACTCGGCTTGGAAGCACTATAAGCTCACCGTGACAGGCGATGACTTTAGCTGGACCTATCAGCCCGAGTCCGATGAGCCCATTGTCGACGGCGAAGCTGCCGCAAAAGAGATTATCAGCCGCAACGAAGCCTTTGTATGGCCGGTTCGCCTTGTAGAATCCTTAAGCGGCAAGACCAAAACAACCGCTAGCTCCAACGAAGTCGATCTTGATCAAGACGTCGACCTGTCCATGCTCTCCGACACCTTTGACCAAAAGCAGTTTGAGAAGGATCTGGGCGCCGCCATCGACGAGTTTAACGAGGGGCGTTCGGGCGCGTTCGAGGCCAATAGCTCCTATGACGAGCAGGCCGGCAAGTTTACCGTCGAGAAGGCGCGCTCCAACGAAAAACTCAACCGCGAGCATGTCATTAAGTATGCCGAGCTCGAGCTTGCCTCGCTGGCCGAGACCGTAGATCTTTCCAAGCTCGGCAACGATGCCTATGAGCCGCTCAATGGAACGCTGACCGATGATCAGATTCAGGCCGCATGCGATGCCGCCAATAACTTCTTGGGCGTCAACGTGACCCTCAAGCTTAACGGCGAAGATGCCGGCAAGGTTGATGGCGGCTCCGTATTGCAGTGGATCAGCTTTGCCGATCCGGCCAACCCCACGCTCGATACGTCGCAGATCAGCAGCTGGGCAGCCGAGCTCGCCAACGGCTTTAATACCGTGGGCTCCACTCGCTGGTGGACGCGCGCCGATGGCAAGCAGTGTGCCGTCGAAGGCGGTGACTTTGGTTGGTCCATCGACAGCAGCTCGCTCGCCAAGCAGGTCGAGGACGCCATTAACAACAAGCAGACCGGCGAAATCGAGATCAAGTACTCCCAGAAGGCCGACACCTTTACCGCAAAGGGAGAGCCCGACTGGAAGGCGTATATCGACGTCGATCTGTCCGAGCAGCACGCGCGCTACTATGACGAGAACGGTAATATCGTTTGGGAGGCCAACTTTATTTCTGGCAAGCCGGGAGAGGACGCCACCCCCGAGGGCGTATGGCAGATCAACAGCAACAATGGCGCCAGCAAGCTTATCGGTGCCAAGGACCCCGAGACCGGCAAGCCCAAATACGAGAGCCCGGTCAGCTATTGGATGCCGTTCGAGGGCAATATGGTCGGATTCCACGACGCCACCTGGCAAAACGACAAGAGCTTCGATAATGCCGAGTCGTACAAGTGGTGCGGCAGCCACGGTTGCATCAACCTGCGCCTGGCCGATGCAAAGGCACTTCACGACTGCATCAAAGTCGGCCTGTGCGTGGTTGTCCACTCGTAGTGCAACGCGCGCATTCCCACAACGTGGAGCCGCTGCGACCAATCTAACAGTTCCGAAAGAATCCGCCATATGCGCCCGCCTTACGCGACGGGCGCATATACTTATTGAGGAACTTTCTATAAAGGAGACGCTATGCCGAATGTCCCCACCATCACCCCAGGCCCGGATGATGCCGAGTACACGCCCGAAGGTGCCACCGAAACGATTCCTTTGATTACAAACGTACATGCCGAAAAGCAGAGCGGACGCACGAACGATACCGCCGAGATTTCCGATGAAGAAGCCTATGCAAAGCTCAAGGCAAAGCGTGCCGAGCGTCGGCGCAAAAAGCTGATTCGACGCGGTATTGCCGCCGGCGTCGTAGGTGCCATCGCGCTCATTGCCATTGTCGCAACCCTAGTTATCAATGCGCAGCCGCAGGGCGCTAGCGGGCCTGTGACCGACATGGTGACCGAGGGCACGTTTACCACAACGGTCGAGGCGAAAGGCCAGCTCAAACCCATTTCGTCCTCAGTGGTCTCCCCTTCTGTCGACGGCACGGTCGATTCGAGCAACGTGCAGGCAGGCCAATCCGTCAACGAGGGCGACGTGCTCATGACCATTAAAAACGACGAGCTCGATCGCAACGTTGCCGAGGCGCAGCGTGCAGTAGCAGCCGCTCAGGAAGACCTCGCCAACGCGCAGAAAGCCGCAGCTGCCGCGCAGGCCACCCCAACGACGGACGTCGATGGAGCTTCCGCAGCGGCTGGCATCTCCGCCGCATCAGCGGACACGAACGCTGTATCGGCCGCGCAGCGCAGCCTCGCATCGGCCCAGGCAAACCTCGATCAGGCGAACGCCAAGGCCGCCAGCCGTACGGTCACGGCCCCGAGCTCGGGCAGCATCGTGGAGCTCAACGCCAAGGTCGGCGCCACGGTAACAGGCGGAATGATCATGGGCGAAAGCGATACGAGCGGCGGCAAGCAGTGCATGCAGATCGCCGACCTGTCCAAGATGAAGGTGACGGTTCAGGTGGGCGAAAAGGATATCGCCAAAATTGCCGTGGGCCAAAGCGCCAACGTGACCTATCCCGCGTTTCCCGATATCGTGAGCCAGGGCACCGTCACGGCTATCGCCTCGGTGGCAAACTCTGACTCCGGCTCCGGTAGCGGCGGCAGCGTGACCTTTAACGTCGACATCCTCATCGAAGCACCCGACAGTCGCCTTAAGCCGGGTATGACTGCCGAGGTCTCGGTAGTGACCGAGAAGCTCGACGACGTGGTTATGGTGCCGACCATGGCGCTGATGACCGAAGATGGCGAGCACTATTACGTCAATCTGGCCACCGATTCGGAAGGCAAGAAGACGCGCCGCGTGAAGGTGACCGTCGTGACGCAAAACGACAACGAAGCCGTAGTCGGCAAGACACAGATCAAGCGCGACGACCAGGGCAACGAAATCAATCCTGGCGTGCCCACAACCAAACTGCGCGACGGTGACACCCTCGTCATGGACACCGGAGCGGGCGCAACGGCTGACGGCGGCTACAGCGCGGATTCGGACAGTATGTCTGCCGACGAGGGTATGTAATGCGTCCCGTCATCGACATCCGCAACGTGCACCGCATTTTTGAGAGCGAAGCGGGTTGCGCCCACATCTTGCACAACGTGAGCCTAGCGGTAGATCCCGGCGAGTTCGTCGCCATTACCGGCCCCTCGGGCTCGGGCAAGTCGACGCTCATGAACATCCTAGGCTGCCTGGATAAGCCGACGGCGGGCGACTACTACCTGCAAGGGCTCAACGTGGCCGAGCTTGACGATGACGAGCTCACCGAAGTTCGCGCCCTGAGCATTGGCTTTGTCTTTCAGAGCTTCAACCTGCTGCCGCGCCTGTCGGTTATCGAAAACGTCATGCTGCCGCTGGCCTACACCAACGTACTCCGTAGCCAGCGCGAAATGCGCGCCGTGCACGCGCTGCAGGCCGTCACGCTGCCCGTCGACCATTGGGACCACCGCATATCCGAGCTCTCGGGCGGCCAGATGCAGCGTGTCGCCATCGCACGCGCCCTCGTCAACGATCCGCCCATCATTTTGGCTGACGAGCCGACGGGAAACCTGGACTCCGCAACCGGAGCGCTTGTGATGGAGACCTTCCATAAGCTCCAGGAGCGTGGCAAAACCATCGTGCTTATCACACACGACCCCGGCATTGCCGCCGAGGCCGACCGTGCCATGACCATCCGCGACGGTCGTATACACGACGGCGCGTATATTCCACATACACCGCGGACCCTGCGCAGCGCCGTAGATAGCCTGCCCATGATTTCCGCCTCCGCCAACCCGCCGAAAGGAGTGGTGGCATGAGCGCCCGCGATCTCATCCAGGAAGCACTTCACTCGCTCGAGGCCAACAAGGGGCGCAGCCTGCTCACCATCCTGGGCATTGTCATCGGCATCGCATCGGTCATCGCCATGACTTCGCTCATCGGCGGCATACAAAACAGCCTGGTCAACAGCTTGGGGCTCAATGCAGCCCGCATGGTGCAGATCTATTCGTCCCAAGAACTCACTGATTCTGACGTCCAGACGCTTCAAAAACTGGTGCCGCAGATAGAGCAGATCGGGATTGTCGACAGCGCGTATACCGAGTACAAGTCTGGCGATAAAAGCTATACCGTCATGGCACAGGGTGTCGACAGCGACATGCTCGACGCCGTGGGTGCCAGCAAGCTCGTTGCAGGACGTGTCTATTCACAGGCAGAGTCTCAATCAGGCTCGCGCGTGGCGCTCATCAGCCGCGGCGGGGCCGATCAGCTTTACGGCAACGAACAGGATGCGCTGGGGAAAACCATCAAGGTGTCCAACGGCGAGGTGCAGATTGTAGGCGTGATTGATGGCGGCAGCGACTCCATGGGCTCGCTCACGCTGTATATGCCACGCGAAACCATCTCCGGCCTGTTTGGCGACGAGAATCCTTCATTTCCCAGCGTGACGGCACTTGCCGCCGAGGGCACAGACATGGACGAGCTCTGCAAGACCATCGAGTCTAAGGTGCGCGCGATGAAGGGCATCGCGGAGGATGATGAGTACGACAGCGTATCGGCGACCTCCATGAAAAGCGCCATCGATGCACTCAACTCGTTTATGGGCGCCTTCTCGCTCATCATGGGCGCTGTCGCCAGTATCTCACTGCTTGTCGGCGGAATCGGCATTATGAATATGATGCTTACCAACGTGACTGAGCGCATCCGCGAGATCGGTATTCGCCGTGCCTTGGGCGCCAGTCGCCGCGATATCACCGCGCAGTTTTTGGCCGAGTCCTCGGCGCTGTGCGTCACCGGTGGCCTGCTGGGTGTCCTGATTGGCTATCTGCTGGCCTGGGGCCTCGCGATGTTTGCCGCAGGATCAGGGGTTCTCAACGAGCTCGGTGCCAGTGGGGAGATCACACCGAGCTTTTCAATCGCCACGGTGCTGCTGGCCTTCGGCGTCTCCGTCGGCATCGGCGTAATCTTTGGCTTCTACCCCGCTCGCCGCGCGGCAAAGCTCAACCCGGTGGAGTGCCTACGCTACCAGTAAGCCACCACCAGCTACCAGTAAGCCACCACCAACAAGTTGCGGTGAATTAGGGACTGAATATGCTATCTAGCAGCAAAAACAGACACTATTTCACCGCAACTTATTGAAGGGCTGTTTGCGCCAGTTCTGGGCGTCGTCCTCGAGCTATTGATGGATGACGGGCTTGTACGGGTCGAGCTTGCTCGGGACGCTCCTCCTCGCGGGCGGGAGGGCGCGCAGGCGCGGCAAGCGCCTAGCGCGCGAACTCCCGTAAGAGCGCATCTTCCACTTCCCGAAGCGAAAGGGCCCCGCTTCCCTCGGCGGGACGGGTGACCACGATGCAGCGCGCTCCCACGTCGCGCGCGGCGGCGAGCTTCTCGGCCGTGCCGCCTACGGCTCCCGAGTCCTTAGTCACAAGCCACTGGGCGCCCACCTGCCGAAGCATCGCCTCGTTGAGCTCGCGGGTGAAGGGCCCCTGCATGCCGATGACGTGCGACGGCGAAAACCCCGCGTCGATGCACTTCGTTATAGCACCGGGCAGCGGGAGCACACGCACGAAGAAGCGCTCCGCGAAATCGGCGACGCGCGTGTAGGGAGCAAGCTCCTTGCTCCCCGTCGTGAGAAGCGCGCGACCCGGGTTCTCGGAGAGAAAGCGCGCCGCGCAGGCGATCGACGCGACCGGCACGACGCCTTTGGGCAGCGCCTCGACCGGGCGAGCAAGGCGCAGGCATCGTGCACCCACGGCGAGCGAAGCGGCCCGGATGTTGCCGCTTGCGAGC
>URUC01000058.1 GCA_900550965.1 uncultured Collinsella sp.
CCTTCGGCGGAGCGTGCCGGATGGTGGAATTGTGTGCAGCCCGGTTTTCCGTTGACCGACGCCGGGGTCCCCGCCATAATACTTTCGGTTCACGCACGAATCCGCTGCCAGAGACAGCCGGTGCAAACGGGCATCGCCCGCGAGCTTAATGGGATATCCCGCCAGCCGAGGTGGTCGAGTAGATATGTCTTCTCGCCCCCGTCGCTCATGCAGCGCGGGGGCTTTCTTTTTGGACATGCCCCCGTCACGTCCTTGTGGCGGACCGTGCCCGGAAAGAATTCGAGGAGGTGTAATTCATGCCCCAGCAGTACAAAATCGACAAGGTTGCAGAGATCGAGTCCCGTATCGCCGAGAACGCCGGTCTGTTCGTCGTCAACTACAACGGTCTGACGGTTAAGCAGGCTCAGGAGCTGCGTCATCAGCTTCGCGAGTGCGGCGCCGAGATGAAAGTCTACAAGAACAACCTGGTCAAGATCGCTCTCAAGAACCAGGAGCAGCCCGAGCTCGACGAGATCCTCGCCGGCCCCGTCGCTTATGTGTTCTACGAGACCGAGCCGGTCGAGGCCGCTAAGGCCCTTAAGGACTTCTCCGCTAAGTCCAAGGGCGTCCTTGAGATCAAGGGCGGTATCTCCGACGGCAAGGCCGTTTCCGCTGATGATGTTAAGGCTATCGCCGAGCTGCCCACCAAGGATCAGCTTCTCGGCCAGATCGCCGGCCTTATCTCCGGTTTCGCTCGCGACATCGCTGTCTGCGTCAACGGCGTTTCCTCTGGTCTCGCTCGTTCGATCCAGCAGGTCTCCGAGCAGAAGGCAGCCTAGCCGCTGTTTTCACCCGCGGCGGCAACGCCGCACCCCTGGTGCATTCGCGCCGTGTTTTAACTGATCTCCGTGCTCAGGCACGGAAACCGAAAGGACTTAGAAATGGCTAAGCTTACCACCGATGAGATCATCGATGCTCTTAAGGAAATGACCCTTCTCGAGGCTTCCGAGCTCGTCAAGGCTATCGAGGACACCTTCGGCGTTTCCGCCGCTGCTCCTGCTGCCGTTGTCGCCGCTCCCGCTGCTGGCGCTGCTGAGGCCGAGGAGAAGACCGAGTTTGACGTCGTGCTCGAGGGCTTCGGCGACAACAAGATCCAGGTCATCAAGGCCGTCCGTGAGCTCACCAACCTTGGCCTGAAGGAGGCCAAGGAGGTCGTCGAGGGCGCTCCCAAGGCTGTTCTCGAGGGTGCCAAGAAGGAGGACGCCGAGGCTGCCAAGGAGAAGCTCGAGGCTGCTGGCGCTGCTGTCACCCTCAAGTAATCAGGCTTTCTCGCCAGATTTCTTTGCAGACGGGGTTCGCATTGCGAGCCCCGTCTTTTTTGTTTTGGCCCCTCATCCCCATTGCTCGGCACGCAGAACACCGTTGTCTTCGCCGTGCCAATCCCGTTACCGCTGGGGCGTAAAATTGCACCATTCGAGCAATATTTTGCGTTGACCTGCTGAAGAATTGCGTTTGCCTTACGGCGACGTATGTCTTCGGCGGTAAGATACTTCGGTATCGCAATTTGGTCTGCGGCCGCCGTGCCGCACGCACAGGGCGCATTCTGCGCCTGCGAAAGGATCCTTGAATAACATGAAGGCAATCATCCCCGCCGCCGGTCTTGGCACGCGTTTTCTGCCTGGCACCAAGTGCACGCCCAAAGAGATGCTGCCGGTGCTCGACAAGCCGGTCATCCAGTATGTCGTCGAGGAGGCACTCGACCCCGAGGAGGTCGACGACGCCATCATCGTTACCTCGCCCGGCAAGCCCGAGCTGCTGAACTACTTCCAGCCCGACCGTTCGCTCGAGAACCTGCTGCGCGAGCGCGGCAAAAACGCCTATGCCGATGCCGTCGCCCACGCTGGCGGTATGCCGGTCGACTTCCGTTATCAGTACGAGCCCAAGGGCCTCGGCCATGCTATTCGCTCTGCTGCCGACGCCGTGGCAGGGGAGAACTTCCTGGTTCTTCTGGGCGACTACGTTGTGCCTAACCGCGACATCTGCGACAAGATGCTCGCCGTTTCCAAGGAGCACGGTGGCGCTTCGGTTATCGCCGTCGCTGCTTGCTCGCCCGAGGAAGTCAGCCGCTACGGCGTTATCGCCGGCGAGCGCGTCGGTTCGCTCGAGGGCGCCGAGGACGTTGCCGATGCCGAGCCGGGCGCTGTCTGGCGTATCGGCGGTCTGGTTGAGAAGCCCGCTCCCGAGGCTGCTCCGTCCAACCTGTACATCGTCGGTCGCTACCTGCTGAGCCCGCTGGTCATGGACTTGCTGGCAGATCAGCAGGCCGGCAAGGGCGGCGAGATCCAGCTCACCGACGCCATGGCCCGTTCGCTCGACCGCGAGGCCATGTACGCCGTCGTCATCGACCCGCTGTCGGGCTACGACACTGGCACTCCCTCTGGTTGGATGGCCACTAACGCCCTCATGGCTGCAAACGACCCCCGCTTTGCCGATGCCTTCTGGGACGCCATCGACGAGCGCGGCGGATTGATGCGCAAGTAAGCCTTCGGGCACCGACATTTACGGGCGTGGACCTCGGTTCGCGCCCGTTTTTTATAAGAGCTGCGATTGCCGGCTCTCTGTTCACAGAAAATATATGAACAGATGTTCGATACACATACATCTACCTGCGTGTTTTCTGTCGAAAAACTTTGCTACTCCAAAAACTCAATCGCGTCAAGGCTTTTCTTGCCCAACGGTCGGTACCTGATAAACTATTAGGTTGCGATAACTGGCGAAGCTATGCCTCGCCAACCCACCGAGCATTTCCGTGAAGGAGGAAAAACCTGGTGACCTACGCATACACTGCCACTGAGCGCAAGCGCGTCAGCTTCGGGAAAATCCCGGAGGCCATGGAGCTCCCCAACCTTATCTCTGTTCAAAGGGAATCCTTTGAGCGTTTTAAGGACGAGGGTCTTCGTGAGGCGTTCAAGGAATCCAGCCCCATCCAGAGCCAGAACCATGTTCTCGAGGTTACCTTCGGCGAGCATCAGTTCGGCGACCCCGCGCACACCGTCGAGGAGTGCCGCGAGAAGGACATGACCTATCAGGCCCCGCTTCTGACCGACGTTCGTCTCACCAACAAGGAGACCGGCGAGATCAAGGAGCAGCTCGTCTTTATGGGCGACTTCCCCATGATGACCGATCAGGGCACCTTCATCATCAACGGTACCGAGCGTATCGTCGTCTCGCAGCTCGTCCGCTCCCCGGGCGTGTACTACAGCTCCGAGATGGATTCGGGCAAGCAGATCTACAAGGCCCAGATTATCCCGTCCCGCGGTGCCTGGCTTGAGTTTGAGGTCGACAAGCGCGACCAGCTCATGGTCTCCATCGACCGTAAGCGCAAGCAGAGCGCCACGATGTTCCTGCGCGCCCTTGGCATCGCCGTCACCAACGACGACATCATCGAGCTGCTCGGCAACTCCGATGTGATCAAGCGCACCCTGGAGCGCGACACCGCCCTTACCCGCGAGGACGCCCTCATCGAGATCTACCGTCGCCTGCGCCCGGGCGAGCCGCCCACCGTGGACGCTTCCCGCAGCCTGCTCGAGGGCCTGCTCTTTAACCCGCAGCGCTACGATCTGGCCCGCGTCGGTCGTTACAAGGTCAACAAGAAACTCAACCTCACCACCGAAGAAGAGGTCACGGTGCTCACCGACGAGGATATCGTCGCGACGCTGCGCTACCTCCTGTCCCTCGCTGCCGGCGAGCAGGGCTTCAAGGTCGACGACATCGACCACTTCGGCAACCGCCGCATCCGCACCGTCGGCGAGCTCGTCGCCAACCAGTTCCGTATCGGCATGAGCCGTATGGAGCGCGTCGTCCGTGAGCGCATGAGCTCCCAGGACATCGACGAGATCACCCCGCAGTCGCTCATCAACATCCGCCCGATCGTGGCCTCCATCAAGGAGTTCTTCGGTTCCTCGCAGCTCTCGCAGTTCATGGACCAGGCGAACCCCCTGACCGGTCTGACCCACAAGCGCCGTCTGTCCGCACTCGGCCCTGGTGGTCTTGCCGGCCACAAGTCCGGCTCCAGCCGCCGCACCAACGTGCCGACGGCCGTCCGCGACGTTCACAACTCGCACTACAGCCGCATGTGCCCGATCGAGACCCCCGAAGGCCCCAACATCGGCCTGATAGGCTCGCTCGCCCTCTACGCCCGCGTCAACGAGTATGGCTTCATCGAGGCCCCGTTCCGTCGCGTCGAGAACGGCGTTGCCACCGACCAGATCGACTGGATGACCGCTGACGAGGAAGAGAAGCACGTCATCGCGCCGGCCAACACGCCGCTCGATCCCAAGACCAACGAGTTCATCACGACCGATGCCGAGGGCAAGATCGTCCGTCCGCACACCGTGATCGCCCGTACCCGCGACTTCGACGGCTCCTTCGGCGCTCCCGCCGACGTGCCTGTCGAGGACGTCGACTACATGGATGTCTCGCCGCGTCAGATGCTGTCCGTCGCAGCCACGCTGATTCCGTTCCTTGAGCACGACGACGCCAAGCGTACGCTGATGGGCGCTAACATGCAGCGTCAGGCCGTGCCGCTGGTTCACCCCGCCGCTCCCTATGTCGGTACCGGCATGGAGCGTCGCGCCGCTCTGGACTCCGGCGAGGTCACCCTGGCCAAGAACGCCGGCGAGGTCATCTTTGCCGACGCCGCCAAGATCATCGTCAAGCATGCCGGCGGCATGGACGAGTATCACCTGGCCAAGTACCAGCGCTCCAACCAGTCCACCTGCATCAACCACCGTCCGCTCGTGCGCGTCGGTGACACCGTTGAGCAGGGCGAGCCCCTGGCCGACGGTCCTTCGACCGATCACGGCGAGCTCGCACTGGGCCAGAACCTCACCGTGGCCTACATGCCGTGGGAAGGCTTTAACTACGAGGACGGTATCGTCGTGTCCGAGCGCCTGGTGGCCGAGGACCTGCTGACGACCATCAACATCACCCGTCACGAGATCGACGCCCGCGACACCAAGCTCGGCCCCGAGGAGATCACCCGCGAGATCCCGAACCTCTCCGAGGACATGCTTGCCAACCTCGACGAGGACGGCATCATCCGCATCGGCGCCGAGGTCGGCCCTGGCGACATCCTGGTCGGTAAGGTCACGCCTAAGGGCGAGAGCGCTCTGACCGCCGAGGAGCGCCTGCTGCGCGCCATCTTCGGTGCCAAGGCCCACGATGTCCGTGACACCTCCCTTAAGATGCCTCACGGCGCTTACGGCCGCGTCATCGACGTCGTCCGCTTTAGCCGCGAGAACGGCGACGACCTGGCCCCCGGCGTCAACGAGCAGGTGCGCGTCTACGTCGCCCAGCGTCGTAAGATCCAGCAGGGCGATAAGATCGCCGGCCGCCACGGCAACAAGGGTGTTATCTGTAACGTTCTGCCGGTCGAGGACATGCCCTACATGGCTGACGGTACCCCGATCGACGTTATCCTCAACCCGCTGGGCGTTCCTTCGCGTATGAACGTCGGCCAGCTGCTCGAGTGCCACCTTGGCTGGGCTGCTGCCTGCGGTTGGGATACCGAGCAGGCCGACTCCGACAAGTACGTCCCCGGTCCGTTCTTCACCGCCACGCCCGTCTTCGACGGCGCCAAGGAGGACGAGATCGCCGAGGTCATTCGTCGTGCCAACAAGAACATGCTCAACAAGGCCACCGCTGCCTTTGGCGATCACATGCGCCCCGAGTTCGTCACCCAGCTTGACGAGCGCGGCAAGACCCGTCTGTTCGACGGCCGTACCGGCGAGGAGTTCCGCGAGCCCATTACCGTGGGTACGTCCTACATCCTCAAGCTCGGCCACATGGTCGACGACAAGATCCACGCCCGTTCGACTGGCCCTTACAGCCTGGTTACCCAGCAGCCTCTGGGCGGCAAGGCCCAGTTCGGCGGCCAGCGCTTCGGCGAGATGGAAGTTTGGGCACTGTACGCTTACGGTGCTTCCAACGTCCTGCAGGAGATCCTGACCGTCAAGTCCGACGATACCGTGGGCCGCGTCAAGACCTACGAGTCCATCGTCAAGGGCGAGAACGTCCCGGTTCCGGGTATCCCTGAGTCCTTCAAGGTTCTCGTCAAGGAGATCCGCTCCCTCGCGCTGGACATCGAGCCCATGCACGATGCCGACGAGGACGCCTCCGCCCCTGTGACCGCCGAGGAGACCTCTGCTCTCGACGACCTGGCTGCGCTCGCCGGCGTTGACACCGACGTCGAGGCCCAGGATGCCGAGACCGCCGAGGCACCCGAGGCTGTCGCCGCCACGACCACTGATAAGGAGTAGTTGACTGTGGCAGATTTCGAAGCTACTGATTTTGACTCGGTAAAGATCTCCCTTGCCTCCGCCGACCAGATCCGTTCCTGGTCGCACGGCGAGGTCAAGAAGCCGGAGACCATCAATTACCGTACCCTCAAGCCCGAGAAGGACGGCCTGTTCTGCGAGAAGATCTTCGGTCCCGCCAAGGACTGGGAGTGCTCCTGCGGCAAGTACAAGGGCATCCGCTTTAAGGGCATCGTCTGCGAGCGCTGCGGCGTTGAGGTCACCTCGGCCAAGGTGCGTCGCGACCGCATGGGTCACATCGAGCTCGCCGCTCCCGTGTCCCACATCTGGTACTTCAAGAGCCCCACGAGCTTCCCGATGAGCCGTATGCTCGACATCAAGTCCAAGGACCTCGAGAAGGTTCTGTACTTTGCCAGCTACATCATCACCGAGGTTGACTACGAGGCTCGCGAGGCCGACGCCGACGACTTGCGCGAGGAGCTCGCCGCCGATCTGGAAGAGATCGATGCCGAGTGCGCCCGCCAGATCGAGTCCCTCAAGGAGCAGGGCGACCCCGAGAACTTTGACGAGTTCTCCGACGAGGAGCCGCTGACCCCCGAGGAGATCGCCTCCGGCATCGTCGACATCGAGGAAGAGTGCAAGGACGAGAAGCAGCTCCGCACGGACGCCTTCAACGCCTTCATGAAGCTCACCGAGCGCGACCTCATCTCCGATGAGCCGCTGTTCCGCGAGATGACCCGTTACTACTCCATGTACTTCAAGGGTGGTATGGGTGCCGAGGCCGTCCGCGACCTGCTCGCTGCCATCGACCTCCCCTCCGAGGCCGAGAAGCTCAAGGCCATCATCGCCGACGAGGACTCCCAGAAGCAGAAGCGCGAGAAGGCCGTCAAGCGCCTTGAGGTCGTTGACGCCTTCCTGAAGGGCGGCAACAGCCCCGCGAACATGATTCTGGATGTCATCCCGGTCATTCCGCCCGATCTGCGCCCGATGGTCCAGCTCGACGGCGGCCGCTTCGCCGCGTCCGACCTCAACGACCTGTACCGTCGCGTGATCAACCGTAACAACCGACTCAAGCGCCTGCTCGACCTGGACGCCCCTGCGATCATCGTGAACAACGAGAAGCGCATGCTCCAGGAGTCCGTGGACGCCCTGTTCGACAACGGCCGCCGTGGTCGCCCGGTCTCTGGCCGTGGCGGTCGCCCGCTCAAGTCGCTCGCCGAGGCCCTCAAGGGCAAGCAGGGTCGCTTCCGTCAGAACCTGCTGGGTAAGCGTGTCGACTACTCCGGCCGTTCGGTTATCGTTACCGACCCCAAGCTGCTGCTGCACCAGTGCGGTTTGCCCAAGACCATGGCGCTGGAGCTCTTCAAGCCCTTCGTTATGAAGCGCTTGGTCGAGCTTGGCAAGGTCGAGAACATCAAGGGCGCCAAGCGCGCTATCGACCGCGGTGCCACCTTTGTGTGGGACATCCTCGAAGAGGTCATCGACGGTCGCGTCGTGCTGCTCAACCGTGCACCGACCCTGCACCGTCTGTCCATCCAGGCCTTTGAGCCGGTGCTGGTCGAGGGCAAGGCTATCCACCTGCACCCGCTGGTCTGCTCGCCCTTCAACGCCGACTTCGACGGCGACCAGATGTCTGTCCACGTGCCGCTGTCCAGCCAGGCTCAGGCCGAGGCCCGCGTGCTCATGCTCTCTGCGAACAACCTGCGCTCGCCGGCATCCGGCAAGCCGGTTAACATCCCCTCGCAGGACATGATCATCGGTGTGTACTACCTGACCCAGGTCCGCGACGGTCTGCCGGGCGAGAACCACGTGTTCTCGAGCTTCGACGACGCGCTGCACGCCTATGATTGCCGCTCCGAGGTCGACATGCAGGCCAAGATTCAGGTCCGCGTGTCCGCTGCCGACGCCAATGTCATCAACGAGGACGGCACCCGTATCTTCCGCGTTAAGAACGGCAAGAACGAGTTCGTCGACTACGACGTCACCGGCAACAAGACCGCGCGCTTCGAGACCTCTATCGGCCGCATCATCTTCAACCGCCAGTGCCTGCCCGAAGACTATGAGTTCATGAACTACAAGATGGTCAAGGGCGACGTGGCCAAGCTGGTTGCGGACTGCTGCGATCGTTACCCCGAGGCCAAGGTCGGCCCGATCCTCGACGCCATCAAGTACTCCGGCTTCCACTACGCTACCCGTGCCGGCCTCACCATCTCGGTGTGGGACGCTCTCATCCCTGCCGAGAAGCAGGAGCTGCTCGATCGCGCTCAGGCCAACGTCGACCAGATCAACGAGTACTTCGAGGAGGGCTTCATCAACGAGACGGAGCGCCACATCGAAGTCGTTAACGAGTGGACCGCTTGTACCGATAAGGTCGCAGCGCTCATGCTCGACATGTTCGACGAGGAGAACCCGCTGTACATGATGGCCGACTCCGGCGCCCGTGGTTCTAAGACCCAGCTGCGTCAGCTCGGCGGCATGCGTGGCCTGATGGCGGACATGTCCGGCGAGACGATCGACCTTCCCATTAAGGCGAACTTCCGCGAGGGCCTGCTGCCGCTCGAGTACTTCATTTCGACCTACGGCGCCCGTAAGGGCCTGGTCGATACCGCATCCCACACCTCGGACTCTGGTTACCTGACCCGCCGTCTGGTCGACGTGGCCCAGGACGTCATCGTCCGCGAGGAGGACTGCGGTACGCACGAGGGCGTCACCTACAACCTCATCATCCCCGGCACCACCGACCTCAACACCGACCTCGTCGGCCGTTGCTTCATCGAGGACGTTGTGGCTCCCGATGGCACCGTGCTCTTTGAGCAGGACGGCTACATCGAGAAGGTCGCCGACATCCAGAAGATGGTCGATGCCGGCCTCAAGAAGGTCAAGCTCCGCGCGCTGCTCACCTGCCGCTCCAAGTACGGCGTGTGCCAGAAGTGCTACGGCTGGGATCTTTCCACCCGTCGTCCGGTCGCCATCGGTACCGCAGTCGGCATTATTGCCGCCCAGTCCATCGGCGAGCCCGGTACGCAGCTTACGATGCGTACCATTCACTCCGGCGGCGTCGCTGGCGTCGACGATATTACGCAGGGTCTGCCTACGGTCAGCCGTATGTTCGATATCGTCGGCAACGTCAACGAGAAGATCCTGGGTCGCGAGGCCGAGCTGGCTCCGTACTCCGGTCACCTCACGATTAAGCCCGAGAAGTCCGAGTACGTGCTGACGCTCACTGACTCCGAGGATCACACCCGTGTCCTCGACGAGCGTCGCGTCCCCGCTTCGGTGCGCTTTATGCCCGAGATCGAGGACGGCTGCGAGGTTCGCGCCGGCGACCAGATCACCAAGGGCTTCGTCAACTTCCGCAACCTGCGCAAGCTGACCGACATCGAGTCGACGATGCACACCTTCGTCGAGAGCGTCAAGGACGTCTACACCAGCCAGGGCGTCGACCTGAACGACAAGCACATCGAGGTGCTCGCACGTCAGATGCTGCGTCGCGTTCAGATCACCAACCCCGGCGACTCCAAGTACCTGCTCGGTCAGTACGTCGACCGCTACGAGTTCGCCGACGAGGTCGAGCGCGTTGCCCGTCTGGGCGGTCAGGCTCCCGTGGCCGAGCCCGTCATCCTGGGTACGCTCAAGGTCGCGTCCAACATCGACTCCTGGCTGTCGAGCGCTTCGTTCATCCGTACCGCCGGTGTCCTTACCGAGGCTGCCATCGAGGGCAAGGTCGACCACCTGCTCGACCTTAAGTCCAACGTCATCGTCGGTAAGAAGATCCCGGCTGGTACCGGCCTCAAGCCGTACGCCAACGCCAAGCTGACGTATCGCACGGCCGACGGCTACGTGGACATCGACGGCCCGGCTTCGCCCAACGCCAAGTCGCTGCCCGAGTGGGCTCCTGTGGAGCTCAAGGACCTGGACGAGCAGCTCCCGCAGCAGCTCGACTGGGCCGGCTACGACGAGTTCGGTGGTGCTGACGGTTCGTTCACCCGCAACGGCCACACCATCTCCGCCGAGAAGGCTCGCCTGTACCTGTTCGACGACCTGGGCGTGTCGCAGCGCTGGACCAACAAGTTCAGCGAGGTCGGCATCGAGACGGTCGGCGACCTGGTCGGCAAGTCCGAGGAGGATCTGCTGCGCATCGATGGCATCGGTGCCAAGGCGATCGAGGAGCTCCGTGACGGCCTGGAGGCCCACGACCTGCTCTACATCCTCGAGAACAACGACGACGTTGCCGACGAGGAAGACCTCTCGCAGCTGCTGCAGATGGTCTTTAGCCCCGACGGTCCGGACGATATCCTGCTGGGTACCTCCGCTCCGACGCATCACGCCGACGCTGACGAGGAACTCCTGGGCGCCCCGATCGACGACAAGAAGGCTCCCGCCAACGGCGCGATCAACGAGGACATGGCTTCCCTCGACGAGCTGCTCAACCAGCTCGTGGACACCGACGACGCTGAAGAGGCCAAGGACAACGACGAGGAGTAATTTCCTAGTACGTTAACCGCCCTTCCAAAGACCCGTTTCCCAACAGGGAAGCGGGTCTTTTTTGTTGAAGAAAACCTGCCAATAAGGGAAAGGTTTATTTTGGTAGGTTTTTCATGCTTGAATTTGAAACATTTCGCCCGACAAGAGCGTATCTATGGTGAGGGCCTCATCGAGAACCATTAATGTCACCGGGAGGTGATTATGGAAGAACAAGCTTTTAGACAGGCGGTCGAAGACCACCGGGATGTCGTGTTTCGGATCGCATTGACGTATCTGCGTGATCGCGCTGACGCCGACGATGTCGCTCAAGACGTCTTTCTTAAGTTGCTCAAAAGCGACGCGCAATTTGAAAACTGGGAGCATCTTCGTCGATGGCTTATCCGGGTCACGATCAATGAATGCAAATCGCTCTTTCGAAAGCCGTGGAGGCGTGTGGAGGATATTGAGAACCTGGCCGATTCGCTATCGGTAGCGCAGGATGAGACCAGGGCTGTCCTGTCAGACGTTATGCGACTTCCGGAACGATTCCGTATTCCTATTGTGCTTTATTACTATCTGGGCTTTTCGACCTCAGAGATTGCCGAGTTGTTGCATGTGCCAGCCGCGACCGTTCGAACGCGTTTAGCTCGCGGTCGATCGAAGCTCAAATTCATCCTAGAGGAGGGCGACCGTGAAATCCAACCAAATCAAGCAGGCCTTCGAGTCCGTCCAAGCTGATAGCGATCTCGCCGATCGTGTTCTTTATGCCGCTGCTGGCGAGCCGCTTCGTCGAAAGGGTCACGCGAAGCCTCTGTATGTTGCCGTAGTTGGATGTCTTGCCGGAGTGCTCGCGACCGGAGGGGTCGCCTACGCCGTCGTCAATTCCAGTTATTTTGCCTCTGCCTGGGGAAACCATGGCAACGGAGAGTCCATTACCTGGACTCAAGGTGGCTCGTCGGGGACTAAATATACCTACACCAGAGAGTTCGGTGATGGCATCGCGCCCCAAAGCCTGGAGGGCACAGTACAGAAGGTCAATCTGTCCGTCGAGGGCAACGGCTATACACTCGACATTCATGATATGGCTATCGATAAAAACGGTTGCGGTGCCGTGACGTTTACGTTGTCCAATCCAAATGGTGTTAACTACTACAAGCCGGCAGCAGAGACAGGCGAACTTGTTCTCTATGGTGAAGAAGAACAAGGCATCGGCACGCCCAGCATGAACTTCGGCGAGGAATGGGCTGATACACGTTGCACAATTGATAAGGACACATTAAGCGACACGGTCATTAATGGCACGATGTACTTTGCTTCTATGGATCGCGAGCGAGGTTTTCAACATGCGGTCACCTGGAATATCTCGTGGACCGAGGGCGAAGGAGAGGATGCGAAGCCGTTCGAGGCATCGACGCCCGAGTTTAGCGTTGGAGCGTACGTCGATACTAAGGAACTCCGCTCCGATGACTCGCCTCTCGAGATCAGCCCGTTTTCGATCCAGACGCACATCGATGATCTGGGCATTGACGCAGTCACGAAGAAGTTGACGGTTACCTACAAGGATGGATCGGAGCAGATTATCGAAGATGACGACGCAGGGGCGTTCAACTTATATTTTTCTTATACGCGCAATAGCGGAGAGAACATCTGGGTGCCAACGAAGTTGATTGATGTCGACCAAGTGGTCTCAGTAACGCTTGAGGGCACACGCTGCACTTCAACGGGGGGCGCCGAAACGTCGGAACCCTTTACCATCGTCTATTCGTAAGATTTGGGGCCGCTTCCTACTAGGGGAGGCGGCCCATTTTGCATTAAATGGACGGTTAGACCGAGCGATATACTTCCGAAGACGCCGCCGATTTCCATGCGACAGGTGAGAGC
>URUC01000059.1 GCA_900550965.1 uncultured Collinsella sp.
ACGAGCCGGAAAGCACTTAATGTGCTTTCCGAGCGAGCCCAGGACCTGACCGAACGAAAAACTAATCCGCGCCGCCCGGCCAGGTCCGACGTGCCACGTTACCGAGCCGCCAAGATAGCGTCGATGAGCGTCAGTACGCCCCCGTCGTTGTTGCTCGGAATACGCCACTTGGCATGCGCGTTCATATGCTCCTCGGCATTGTCCACGATAAAGCTGTGACCGACGCGCTCAAGCATGGGGATGTCGTTGTACGTATCGCCCACGGCAGCGGCGTCGGCGATATCGATGCCCAGGCGCTCGCAGAGATGTGCTACGCCCGACCCCTTGTCGACGCCCAGATTCATAAAGTCGATCCACTCGCGGCCCGCATTGGTGACGTAGAGTTTGTCCGAGAACTCGGGGCTGTAGTCCTCGCGAAACGCTGGCTCGGCATCGTAGGCGGGGAAGAAGATCGAAATCTTGTTGGACTCGATATCAAGGCCCTCAAAGGTGTCGACGTAGTTGATCGTGTTGTAGTAGACGCTGATCTCGTCGTGGTACTGATGGTCGCGGGCGAGCACATAGAACTCGTCGTAGCAGCACAGGACGGGAACGGCGCGCGGGTCCTCCGAGGCACGAGCGAGCACCTGCTGATACAGCGCCACATCGATGTTGCTCTTATAGATATAGTTGCCGCGGTAGATAACGCAGGCTCCATTGTCGGGGCAAAAAGCAAGGCGGTTCTTAATGCTCTCGAACATTTCTTCGAGTTTTGGGGCGGGGCGTCCGCTGGCGGGGAAGAACACGATGCCAGCCTCGGCGAGCTTGTCTAGGCGCTCATCAAGACCCTGCGGCAACACGCGCTCGTCGGTGAGAAGTGTCTTGTCCATATCAACGGCGAGAATCTTAATGTTGCCGATGTTGGCGTCCGATTCGTAAGTTTGCATAAAAATGCGCCTTTCGTTTCGAAATTGTTTCAGATGTTATAACCATCAACTCGTAGTCAGGCGTATTTTCGCAGGAACGCAGCGTATTTGCACTGCATTTCACAAACTAATGAAAAAACTTTTCAGAAATTTGAATTTGTCGCTTGCGCTGTAGGCACTTTATCGTAATATAGCGAACATCGAAAACGGAGACGGCAAAAGAGCCGCTTACCGAGGAAAAGGTACCGTTTACGATATTTGAATTGCGCCCGGCGATACGTGAAAGGAGAGGCAGATGCAGTTCGTAAAGATCATCACTACTGCAGACAATGCCATCCGACGCCAGCGCGCAATTTCCCGACGACGATAACAATCGTCTCTGTTCGTATGGGGTGAAATGCCCCAACAGAGTCATTTTGAGGTCGTTGGGTTTTAGCACGACATAGACGCATGTTTCTAGGGCATGTTGTGCTGCTTTTTGCTATTTAACCTGATATTGCACGGTTTTTGACCTCGAAATGACTTGCAACTGACCGATGTTCTAACTAGCTACCAAGGGCGAAAGGAAACAGCCATGAGCAAGGAAAAAGTCGTTCTCGCATATTCCGGTGGTCTTGATACATCCGTATGTGTCAAGTGGCTCCAGGACGAGAAGAATCTTGATGTCGTTTGTGTCTGCGGCAATGTGGGCCAGGAGGAGACCGGCTTGGACGCCAAGAAGCAGAAGGCCCTCGACCTGGGCGTTCTGGATTGCCAGGTGCTCGACCTGCGCGACGAGTTCTCCGATGAGTTTCTGACTAAGGCCATCGCTGCCAACTCCATGTACGAGAACAAGTACCCGCTGCTCTCCGCCCTGTCCCGCCCGCTGCTCGCCAAGAAGCTTGTCGAGGTCGCTCACGAGTTTGGCGCGACCTACGTCGCCCACGGCTGTACTGGCAAGGGTAATGACCAGGTTCGTTTTGAGGCTGCCGTCAAGGCCCTCGACCCCGAGCTTAAGGTTATCGCCCCGGTTCGCGAGTGGGATCTGAAGTGCCGTCCGGACGAGGTCGCCTACGCCCACGCTCACAACGTGCCGGTTCCCGAGGGTGCCAACGACAACCCCTATTCCATCGACGACAACCTGTGGGGCCGCGCCATCGAGTGCGGCCACCTGGAGGATCCCTGGAACGAGCCGCTCGACGACGCCTGGGTTATGACCAAGAACCCCGAGGAAACGCCTGACACCCCGACCTATACCGAGATTGAGTTTGAGGCCGGCAAGCCCGTCGCCGTCGACGGCAAGAAGATGAAACTCTCCGAAATCGTCATCGTCCTCAACAAGATCTCCGGCGACAACGGCTTTGGCCGTCTCGACCTGGTCGAGGACCGTCTGGTGGGTCTCAAGAGCCGCGAGTGCTACGAGGTTCCCGGTGCCCTGACGCTTATCACCGCCCACAAGGCGCTCGAGGACATTTGCGTCGAGGGCGACCTGCTCAAGACCAAGATCAAGCTCGAGCAGGATTGGGCTACCGCCGTGTACAACGGCCAGTGGTATAGCCCGCTCAAAAACGCGCTCGACGCTTTTATGGCCGACACCCAGAAGTTCGTGACCGGCACCGTCCGTCTGAAGTTCTTTAAGGGCAACTGCCATGTCGTCGGCCGCAAGAGCCCCTTCAGCCTGTACGACTACGGTCTGGCTACCTACGACCGCGACACCACGTTTGACGAGAAGGCCAGCGCCGGCTTTATCGAGATCGATACGCTGTCGCTCAAGACGTGGGCAAAGGTCCAGGGCCCCAGCTCTGCTGCCGCCCAGGCCTAGCGCCTCCTTCCCTTGGTATCCGCGCGGCCCATCCGCGTGATACATAACGGGCGCACGGGGTCCCTACCTTTCGTTATGCTTGCTGACACTTCTTAACATCGGTGGCCCCTACGTTCCGCCCGCATATATGATGCCGCGTCTGCGGCTGAGTCCGAGCCCCGCCGGGGTTGTCCGGCGGGGCTCTTTCTATCAATTTGGCGGCTCTGCGCCTATATATATGAGGAGTATCCATTATGTTCAGTGCTATCGCGCATGCCTTACTTGCCCTCGCGCCCGAGTTTGATGCTGCAAAGGTCGAGGACGTCCCTATGAGCCTGAAGGCCTGGATCGATGGTTCGCAGGGCAACATCCGGAGGGAGACGTTGGGCGCCAAGTGCATGGTGCGTCACTTCTTTGCAAATTAGCTACATGGCCCCGCGTGCGGCGGGGGATGTGCAAAACTAGCAGTTGATAAATCGCTTTAGCGACAGGGCGCATTGCATTGGGCGCTTGGTTTGGTATTTGAGGAAAGGGGACGGTTCCATGGCTCTTTGGGGCGGTCGTTTTGAGGCGGGCGTGGCCGAGGTCACGCAGGAGTTTGGCGCGTCGTTGCCGGTCGACAAGCATCTCTACAAGCAGGATATCGCCGGCTCTAAGGCGCATGCCAAGATGCTGGCCGCCCAGGGCATCATCAGTGTCGAGGACGAGCGGGCGATTGCCGAGGGCCTGACCGGAATCGAGCAGGATATCGATGCCGGCAACTTTACCTTCGATATCAACGACGAGGACATTCATATGTCCATCGAGAGCGAGCTGACGCGCCGCATCGGCGAGGCCGGTAAGCGCTTGCATACCGGGCGTTCGCGCAACGACCAGGTGGCGACCGACACGCGACTGGGCGTCAAGGCGCTTGCCAAGGAGCTCATGGAGGCCAATCTTGAGCTGCGCCATGTGCTGGTGGATGCGGCTAAGAAGTACGACAAGGTGATTCTGCCGGGCTATACGCACATGCAGCATGCTCAGCCCGTGCTGCTCTCGCATCATCTGCTGGCGTATTCCTGGATGTTCGCGCGCGACTTTACGCGTCTGAAGGCCGCTTTTGATGCTGCCGACAACTGCCCGCTGGGTGCTGCCGCGCTTGCCGGTACGAGCTATCCGCTCGATCGCCAGATGACGGCTGCCGAGCTTGGCTTTGCGGGCGTGATCCCCAACTCGCTCGATGCGGTTTCCGACCGTGATTTCCTACTCGATCTGCATTACGCCGGCTCCGTCATGGCCATGCACCTGTCGCGTCTTTCCGAGGAGATCGTGCTGTGGTCGAGCTCCGAGTTCGGTTTCATCACGCTTTCCGACTCGTACTCCACCGGCTCGTCCATCATGCCGCAGAAGAAAAACCCCGACTTTGCCGAGCTTATCCGCGGCAAGAGCGGTCGAGTCTATGGCAACCTGGTGCAGCTGCTCGTGACCATGAAAGGACTGCCGCTTGCCTATAACAAGGACCTGCAGGAGGACAAGGAGGGCGCGCTCGATACCGCCCATACGCTCATGCAGTGCCTGTCGGTTATGGCCGGCATGATATCGACCTGGACCGTCAACGAGGGCGCCATGGCGCGCGAGTGCGGCGTGGGTCACCTTGCCGCCACCGACGTTGCCGACTACCTGGCTAAGCGCGGTCTGCCGTTCCGCGAGGCGCACGCCGTGGTGGGCCATCTAGTCCTGATGTGCGAGAAGCGCGGCTGCAATCTTGAGGACCTGCCGTTTGAGGTGTTCCAGGAGGCAAGCCCGCTCTTTGAGCGCGATATTACCGAGGCGCTCGACATCCCGTCGATTGTCGCCGCGCGCACGACCGAGGGCGGCACCGCCCCTGCCGCCGTTGCCGTACAGCTGCAACGTGCCGAGGCAAAGCTTGTTGCCGATGAAGGCGTGTTTGGGTCGCTGACCAAGGTCGTCGAGATGGGCCACGGGATAAAGTAAGGGTTTGGCCGAAGCCGTTTTTGCCATTTATTGAGGAATCGTTTTTTGCTTTACGGGCGTCTGCTGATGTGGGCGTCCGTATTTTGTTGCTATGGGGGAGGGGCTTGTCGAGAACTTCTGTAGGACCTTTGGGCAGGTTGTGAAGGGGGTACGTTCGCGGGTGGCAACCGACCGTCTGCTCTGTTCGATGCGGTTGATGGGCGGTCGGATGGTACTCTAATCGGGCTTCGAAACAGAAGTGACACATATGGAGCGCTTTAATTAATTGTTGCGTTTCAATAAACAGCTTTTTGTTTAACTGCAGCTAAAACTCTGTTACGATGCAGTCCAGGCGGGTGCCGGAATGGGACTTGGGCACGCGCGAACCTACTTGAAAGGCTACCTTATGGCTATCGAGAAGACCTTCATCATGATTAAGCCCGACGCGGTGCGCGATCGCAAAATCGGCGAGATTGTTGCTCGCATTGAGCGCAGCGGCCTTGTCATCGAGCGCATGGAGATGACCACGCTCGAGCGCGCTACCGTCGAGGAGCACTACGCCCATCTGGCCGACAAGCCCTTCTTTGGCGGTCTCTGCGACTTTATGACGAGCGGTCCGGTCGTCAAGATGGTTGTTTCCGGTCTCTCCGCTGTTGCTAAGATGCGCACCCTCATGGGCGCTACTAATCCGCTTGACGCTGCTCCTGGTACCATCCGCGGCGACTTTGCCGTCGATGTCAACGCCAACGTGATCCACGGTTCCGACTGCCTGGAGAACGCCGAGATCGAGATCAAGCGCTTCTTTGGCTAAACCAGCTTTGACTCCTTAAAGCTGTTAGCGTGTGGCTTGGGCGCCGCGGAACTCCATCCGCGGCGCCCTTTTATTCCATAATCTATGAAGGGGCCCGCTCGGACATGTGTTCCGAGCGGGCCCCTGCTGTTAGCTTGTGGCACTGAGTGGTTTAGGCCTCGTCGATGACCTTGAGGCCGCGCGTGTGGTCGATCTCGTTGAGGAGGTTAACGCGACGCTCGTGACGACCGCCCTCAAACTCGGCGTCGAGCCACTCGTCGACAATCATCTTAGCGAGCTCGGAGCCCACGACACGGGCGCCAAAGGCGAGCACGTTGGTGTTGTTGTGCATGCGCGAGAGCTTGGCGCTGAAGGGCTCGGAGCACACGACGGCACGAACGCCCTCGACCTTGTTGGCAGCCAGGCTAATCCCGACGCCGGTACCGCAGATCAAGATACCCAGGTCGACGTCACCGTTGGCCACGGCCTTGCCCACCTTGTAGCCGGCGATAGGGTAGTCGAAGCTCTCGGAGGTGTCGGTGCCAAAGTTCACGACCTCGCAGCCGCGCTCCTTCAGGTGCTCGGAAATGATGTTCTTGAGCTCGACGGCGGCGTGGTCGTTGCCGATACCGATCTTCATGAGTGGTTCCTCTCTGGTCCGTGCGGCGGAATTGCTAAAGGTTTTACCGCGTTCGACTGCATGATAGCGCGTCTTTTGCCTAAACGCTCGGGCGTTTTTTGGTCAAACGCTTTAGCGGACGCGAACATCAGCTCATCACGAAAAATGCCGCCAATTTGCTTCTGGCGGCCGTCTGCCGGAACTCGACTTGCGGTTTTTGGTGCCTTGTTATCAAATGGAGAAGTTGATACTTGCGAGAGCAACCCGCTATACATGTAGGAGATGGCTATGCCTACCGATTCCATTCGTGATACCGCGTTTTGCGATGTTTTGAACCGCGAGCTTGTCTGTGCGCTCGGCTGCACCGAGCCCATTGCCGTTGCCTATGCGGCGGCGCTGGCGAGCCAGACGCTCGGTTGCGAGCCCGAACACATGGATGTTGCCTGCTCGGGCAACATCATTAAGAACGTTAAGAGCGTGACCGTGCCCAACTCGGGCGGTATGCACGGTATTGAGGCCGCGGCCGTGCTGGGTGCCGTGGGCGGTGACGCCAAGAGCGCGCTCGAGGTGCTCGAGAGTGTTGGCGATGAAGACCGCGCTCGCGTGACCGAGCTGCTCTCCGATGCCGACTACTGCGACGTGTCGCTTGTCGAGGGTGTGCCCAACCTCTACATTAAGGTGACTGCCACGGCCGGAGGTCATACTGCGGTCGTCGAGATCACCGACCATCACACCAATGTTACGTGCCATACGCTCGATGGCATTCCGGTGTGCGGCAAGTCGGCGGGGGAGTGCGCTGCCTGCGCCGAGCGCGTCGTGGCCGAGCGTGCCGCCGATAACGCCGATACGCCCATGTCGATTGAGTCCATCATTGACTTTATCGAGGACGGCGACATCGAGGGCGCCCGCGCTGCCGTTGAGCGTCAGATTGAGCTGAACGGCGCTATTAGTGCCGAGGGCCTGGCGCACTCTTGGGGTGCCGAGGTGGGCCGTACGCTGCTGGGCGCTCGCGCCGACGACGTTGCCTGTCGTGCGCGTGCGCGTGCGGCCGCCGGGTCTGACGCCCGTATGAACGGCTGTGCGCTGCCAGTCGCCATTGTGTGCGGCTCGGGCAACCAGGGTATTACCTGTGCGTTGCCCGTTATGGAATATGCCGACTACCTGCGCTGCGACCACGATCGCTTGGTGCGTGCCGTGATACTGTCCGACCTTATTGCCGTGCACATTAAGAGCTATATTGGTGCGCTCTCGGCGTTTTGCGGCGCTATTTGCGCTGCGTGCGGTGCCGGTGCTGCGATTACCTGGCTGTGCGGTGGCACACGCGAGCAGATCGGTGCGACGGTCTCCAATACGCTCGGTAACGTGGGTGGCATCGTGTGCGATGGCGCCAAGGCAAGCTGCGCCGCTAAGATTTCCGCTGCCGTTGATGCGGCAATTCTGGGCCACGATATGGCCATGCAGGGCCGCGGCTTCCGTGCCGGCGAGGGCCTGATTCAGGATACGGTGGAAGAGACGATCGCCAGCATGGGCTATGTGGGCCGCGTTGGCATGAAGGATACCGACGTCGAGATCCTCAACATCATGATCGGCAAAACGCAGGTGTGCTAGTTACGCGGTTTTACCAAACCGCGTAACCAGTCGACACTGCAAACGCCCCTAAGCGGCAATCTGCCTTTCAATCGTCGGGCATGGCCAGAAGGCCTATGCCCTCCTCTTTCAAGGCACATTGCTCGCTTAGGGGCGTTTTCGCTGACTTATGCTCAACCTGCGGCGCTATTTTGTTTGGAGCTAGGGGTCCTACGACAGCTCGTCGGCTACTTGGTGTTCGTAGAAGGCTTCGATTACGGCGTTGAAGTCGCGGGCGAAGTCTTCCATGGTTCCACGCCAGGTGGCTCGACAGGGCTTTCCTTGGCCCACATAGGCGGTTTGAATGCCGCAGTCGGGGCTGGGGAAGTCGCGCTTGGGATCGTTGCCTACCATTAAGACCTCGTGCGGCCTGAGCCCCATCACTTGCAGCTGCTCTAGATAATATGTGGCATCGGGCTTGCAGCGCGTGGCGTTGCCCATGTGCGTTACGAGCTCGAAGGGCGCGTCTGTCAGCTCGCCCCAGCCCATGCGGCATTCGATGGCCCCCTGCGGAAAGCTGGGGTTGGTAAAGAGCGCGCAGCGCAGTCCTGCATCCTGTACGGCCTGGAGCGCGGCATGTGCGCCCGGCATGGCTTTCGCATTGATCATGTCATCGTTCTTGTGCGGCAGGACTTCTCGGTCGTAGTAGGTAAAGGCCTCGTAGATGAGGGGGTCGGAGAGGCAGATGCCACACCTGCGCTCGACCTCGGTCTGGTAAAACTCAAGATTGGTACGATTGTCCGTGCTGCTGCGGCGATTGGCGTTGAGGTCGACCAGGATGGTGCCGAGGCGCGCCATCGTGCCCCCGCGGGTGCGACGGCCGATATCCGCGAGCATCGACGAGACATCCTTAAAATAGCGAAGGATGAACGCGTTGAGGTTGATGCTAAGAAGCGTCTCGTCCATATCGAAAACGACTGCTTTGAGCACGCGGGCACCTTTCTCGAAAAATCGTTCCAGAATCGTATATCTGGGATACTTTACCCCAAAGCCGAATGCCTGGCTGGTTATCGTCAAGTTGCGGAGACGTGTGTTCATAAGATTACGAAAAAGTCTCCACACGAGTAAAAAATCGCAGTTCACGCTTGAAATCGAACTCATTTCCCCGTAACCTATACGAACGTGATTGCATAAGCGTCACATTAGTATCTGTCGGCTCCCGAGTGTTCCTAAACGTTGTGTGCTTGTCGCACCCTTCTGTAGGTCCTAGCAATCGGGGCCCCGTAGTTCGAAAGGGGTCCACCTTTGAGTGAGATTCAGAACTCGTCCATTTTCTCTCTTGACGATGTCAACGAGGAGGAGATGAACAACCTCATCGACGGTACGATTACCGACTTTGATGAGGGCGATCTCGTTAACGGCACTGTCGTTAAGATCGAGCATGACGAGGTGCTCGTTGACATCGGATTCAAGTCCGAGGGCGTTATCCCGGTCCGCGAGCTGTCCATCCGCAAGGACGCTAACCCTGCAGACATCGTTGCACTCGGTGATCCCATCGAGGCTCTGGTTCTCCAGAAGGAGGACAAGGACGGTCGTCTGGTCCTGTCCAAGAAGCGTGCCGAGTACGAGCGTGCTTGGAACCGCATCGAGGAGAAGTTCAACTCCGGCGAGAACGTCGAGGGCGAGGTTATCGAGGTTGTCAAGGGCGGCCTGATCCTCGACATCGGCCTGCGTGGCTTCCTGCCCGCTTCCCTCGTCGACCTCCGTCGTGTCAAGGACCTCACCTCCTACATGGGCACCCGCATCGAGGCCCGCGTCATCGAGATGGACCGCAACCGCAACAACGTCGTCCTCTCCCGTCGCGTCGTGCTCGAGGAGTCCCGTAAGGCCGAGCGCTCCGAGATCCTGTCCAAGCTCAAGTCTGGCATGCGTCTCCAGGGCACCGTTTCCTCCATCGTCGACTTCGGCGCCTTCGTCGACCTCGGCGGTATCGACGGCCTCATCCACATCTCCGAGCTCTCCTGGAACCACGTCAACCATCCTTCCGAGGTTGTCAAGGTCGGCCAGGAGGTCGAGGTCGAGGTTCTCGACGTCGATCTCAACCGCGAGCGCATCTCCCTGGGTCTCAAGCAGACCACCGAGGATCCGTGGCGTGCACTGGTCAAGAAGTACCCCGTCGGCGCTATCGTCGAGGGCACTGTGACTAAGCTTGTCCCGTTCGGCGCTTTCGTCGACCTGGGCGAGGGCATCGAGGGCCTGGTGCACATCTCCGAGATGGCCAACAAGCACGTCGATCAGCCTTCTCAGGTCACCCACGTGGGCGACAAGGTTCAGGTCAAGGTCATGGAGATCGACCTCGACCGTCGTCGTATCTCCCTGTCCATGAAGTCCGCTGCTGAGACTCTGGGCGTCGAGATCGAGGTTACCCCGCTGCCTTCCGAGAAGAAGGACGAGGAGACCGACGCCGAGTAAATCGGTTTGACGATCACTTGTTTTAAGGGATCCGTCAGTAATGGACGGGTCCCTTTTTTCATTTGCTGCTGAGGCGCGCGATGCTGCCCGTGCGCAATGCTGCCCGGGTTGTCTGTTTGCTATTGAGTTGTCGGTGCATGAAAAAACGCCGACATCCCGCCTCAGGGAGGAGGCGGGAACGCACCGAGTAGACGGAGGGGTGCGGAGCGCGGTCGCGTCTCGACTGACGACGTTGCCCATCGACGGAACTATTGTAGCGCATGGGTGGTTCTTGGTTTATCGTGTCGAGCGCTTGTGTTGTGCCGTTGCCTGCGGTGGCGGTGTGCTACACTCTTGCACTGCTGAGTGGGCCAGATGGTCGCGCGATGTGCTGCTTGCAGTACGCGTGAGGAAAGTCCGGGCTCCAGAGGGCGGGATGCCGGCTAACGGCCGGGCGGAGTGATCCGACGGAAAGCGCCGCAGAAAAGAAGACTCCCACCTGCGCCGCAAGGCGTAAAGGGAAAAGCTGAAACGGTGGTGTAAGAGACCACCAGCGTCGTGGCAACACGGCGGCTTGGCAAGCCCCATCCGGAGCAAGCGCGAATAGGAACGCTATGGGCCGGCCCGGTCCGCGTTTGGGTAGCGTGCGTGGAGCTGCATGGTAACGTGCAGACAAGATAAATGACCGTTCACGACAGAACCCGGCTTATAGGCCCACTCGGCACTTTGTTGACGCTGCGAACCCGTCAGCGCGGCAATCTGCCTTTCAAGCCTTCGGGCATGACCAGAAGGTCAATGCCCTCGTCTTTCAAGGCACCTTGCTCGCGCTGACGGGTTCTCGCTTTCGTTTACGGAGTCATCGGGGTCGCCGTTCTATTTACTGAGGTTATCGGTACGGCCTTTGCCGTATTATTGAGGCTGTTTGTTGTCGCGCTTTATTCTGTTGAGGGGCTTTGTTGGACAGCTATTTTACTCTGCAATCGAATATTGAGGCTTCGGGTGAGTTTGTGGACCGCAAGAGTCGGTTTATTGCCCAGCTGGTCCATATTGAGTCTGAGGATGAGGCGAATGCCTTTATCGAGATGGTCCGCAAGCGTCATTACGACGCTCGACACAATGTTCCCGCGTGGATTTTGGTCGATGGACGCGAGCGCCAGAGCGATGACGGTGAGCCGAGCCGCACGAGCGGTATGCCGACTCTCGAGGTGTTGCGCGGTGCAGGGCTCAAAAATGTTTGCTGCGTAGTGACGCGCTATTTTGGTGGCACGTTGTTGGGGCCTGGTGGCTTGGTACGCGCCTATACCGCGGCGACGCAGGCGGCGGTGGCCGCGGCTCAGGAGGCCGGGCAGATCGTCGAGATGACGAGCGTCGTGCCTGTTGACGTGCACGTGGCCTATCCGCAGTATGAGCAGGTGCTTCGTTTGGCGCAGGATTCGGGTGCCAAGGTTTCGGATACCGATTACGCGGATGCCGTGACAATTCATTTGGTGTTTAAGGCGGGGGAGCAGGAGCCGTTTTGCGCTAAGATGCGCGAGCTTATGGCGGGGCGCGAGGAGATTGAGGCCGGCGCTCCCGAATTTGCCGAGTTCTAACGGCGACGGCCGGCGTGCTTTTGGATGGATCCCAAGCGCGCCGGCCGTCGTTTTATGCTGCTGCCGTCTACTCGGCGAGCTGCTTTAGCACATCGCAGGCGATCTCGACGGCATCGTCGATGCAACCGGGGCAGCTGCGGAGCGGACCCTTGTCCGATCCGATGCCCTTGAGCGTACCGCAGACGGTCGTCGTGTTCTTCTCGCCAAAACGCTTGGCGATTTCGCGCGACAGCTTGTAGGTCTGGCCCTTAGTCTTGGGGTTTTCCATGCCGTCGCTCATTACAAAGCCCATGATGGCCACGGCGCCCGAGATGGCGCCGCAAGTTTCGGTCATTCCGCCCATGCCGGCGCCAAAGCCCTCGGTGAGGGCAAAGGCGACCTGGGGGTCGAGCCCGACAGCGGGCGCGAGCGTGCAGGCGACGGCCTGTGCGCAGTTAAAACCGCGGGCGTGGTATTCGGCAGCCTGAGCTTGGCAGGCGGCGGCGTCGAGCTGGGC
>URUC01000060.1 GCA_900550965.1 uncultured Collinsella sp.
GCCATCGCCAAAATCATTTCCTCGCTTAGATCTTTGGGATGGCTGGTCATAAATCGAATGCGGTCTATCCCCATGGCATCCAGTTCGCGCAGCAGATGAGCAAAATCCTGCCCATTGTTCCAATCGTTGCCATAGCTGTTTACGTTTTGCCCCAGCAGCATAATTTCCTTATATCCCTGTGCTTTAAGCTGAGCCGCCTCCTGCAAAATCAGCGATAGAGGACGCGACTTTTCCCGTCCTCTAACATAAGGCACGATACAATAGGTGCAAAAATTATTGCAGCCTGTCATGATGGGCACCCAGGCGTGATACTGGGTCTCGCGATGCCACGGCATGCTCATGGCGTCCGTATCCTCATGCTCATTGGTGCGGATATGACGCTTACCATCAAGGAACGCCTCGGCAATGAGCTCGGCCACATGCGCGATGGAATGCGTGCCAAAGATGACATTGACGTTATCGACGTTGGTGAGCAGGCCCTCGCCATCGCGCTGCGCGATGCAGCCACCAACGGCAACCACGCGCTTGCCCGAAGGCGAAGGCGGCAGGCTTTTGCAGGAATTGCACTGACCGTACAGGCGAGTATCGGCGGCCTCGCGCACGCAGCACGTCATGAAGACAACGATATCGGCATGCGCGGGATCGAGTGCCATGAGGCAGCCATACGAATCAAGCAGACCGCTCACACGCTCGGAGTCGTGCTGATTCATCTGGCAGCCAAAGGTGCGGATAAAGTAGGTTTTACCGGCAAGAATATCGCGTACGGAACGCTGGTCCATGTGCATAAGTCCTAACGATGGGGAGCGAAAAAAGGCAAGCAGAAGCTATGCCACAGGCTTAACATCATCCATGACGACGTTATCCATAGCAGCTCGATTGATCTGGTGAACATAGATAGAAAGGCGGATGGCCGTGCGCGACTCCCCGTTAATGAGGATGTCGGAGAACACGGGCGCGCAGGAAATATCAAAACCAGTTGGAATCAAAAAACCGCGCGCGATAGCAACGGCCTTAATGGCCTGGTTGACGGCACCGGCGCCGACACACTGGATGTTGACGGGTACACCATCCTTGACCATGCCGGCGATGGCACCGGCAACGGACGCGGGCGATGATTTGCTTGATACCTTCAGGCAATCCATGAAGAAACTCCTGCATTTAAAAGTACGTTTTAACTGCAATAACTGTATCGTACCGAGTGGACTCGGTAAAGGCGCTATTCCTCTTTGGCAAGATCGAAGGTCACGGTGATTCGATCACGCGAGACACGGATCTTTGGGTCGCCGCAAAGGTTGAGATAGTACCGAGCGGCAAGGTCATTAAAGTCGCGCTCCACAGCACGCGAAAACTGTGCCATATCATCCTTGGCAATACGTAGCCCGCGACGATCCTTTGCAAGATCGACAGGAGCCGGCGCATGAGAGGACGAATCACGCTCGCGCAGCAGACGCGCGGTCACACCGCGAACGGGCTTAATCTGCCCTGCCAAAATGCGATGTGCCGTGCGCTCGGACATCTCAAGGCCCAAACCGGAACAGATACGGATAAAGTCCTCGGCATCAGAGGCAAGGCCTAAACGATCGACAACCGGAAGCTCGCTCTCGTCATCAATGAACAGGAGACGAGACGTATCAAGCCGGCTTGACGCCTGAGCATAAAGGGTCGCGGCAATCTCAGACGGAGAACCAAGATAGACATCGCAACCACGCAACTCCTCGAGCGCAAACTCACAAGCAGCGCGAATAATATTATGCGGACCGCGAGCACAGACATAACGTCCGTCCTCATCCTTGACGGCCTGGGGCCAGCTGGACTGATCGGCACGCTCACTGAGGCGGTCGGCCGCGACGCTCACCTTAAAGGCTGAACCAAGATCGACACCGGACGTGACCACACGGGCCTCATCGGTGTTCTGCTTGATCGAAAACAATGCCATGCCACGACCGTGAACGCCCCAACGGTCCATCTTCATGCTCTCGAGCTTGGAGGTAACGCGGGCATCGAAGATTCGCTCTTGCATATCCTGCGGAACGCCCGAACCGTTATCCAGAAAGACAAGCGTGCGGACGCCGTCTTCCTTGGTCGTGCCGAGATAGACCTTGTCGGCGCCGGCATCGCGAGCATTACGGAGCATTTCGATGACGATATCCTCGACATGCTGAATGTCGTGCTTTGCCTGGCGCCGCTCGGCCTCCGAAACGCGGAGGCGGACATACCCCTCGCCAAGGTTCTCCTCGACGCGAAGGTTGCCCTCCCCCGACATCGACGCGATAAATGAGATGAGCTCGTTCGCGTCGCTCATGTTATTTAGCGATATCGACAGCGCGGCTCTCGCGAATCACGACAACGCGCACCTGACCGGGATACTCCATCTCTTCCTCGATCTGATGGGCGATATCGTGAGCCAGGACCGTGGACTGGGCATCGGAGATCTTGTCCGGCTGAACCATGACGTGAACCTCGCGACCAGCCTGCATGGCATAGGTACGCTCGACGCCGTCATGGGAGTTGGCGATCTCCTCGAGCTTCTCAAGACGCTTGATGTAGTTCTCGGCAGACTCGCGACGGGCACCGGGGCGAGAGGCAGAGACAGCATCGGCGGCCTGTACCAGGACATCGAGCACCGTGTTGGGGTCGACATCGGCATGGTGAGCCTCAATAGCGTGGACGATAACGGGCTTCTCGCCATAACGGCGGGCCAGCTCGGCGCCGATGACGGCATGCGGGCCCTCGACGTCATGGTCGATTGCCTTGCCCAGGTCGTGCAGCAGGCCGGCGCGCTTGGCGGTCACAACGTCCAGGCCAAGCTCGGAAGCCATCACGCCGCACAGATCAGAGACCTCGAGGGAATGCTGAAGCACGTTCTGACCAAACGAGGTACGGTAGCGCAGGGCACCAAGGGTCTTGACGATCTCGGGGTGCAGATCGTGGATGCCGGTATCGAAGGCAGCCTGCTCGCCAGCCTCGCGCACGCGCTGCTGAACCAGGTCGGCGGCCTTGTGATACATCTCCTCGATACGGGCAGGGTGAATGCGGCCGTCGGCGATGAGGTTCTCGAGGGCGACACGGGCGGTCTCACGACGGACCGGGTCGAAGCTCGAAAGAACGACTGTCTCGGGCGTGTCATCGATCACGAGGTTGACGCCGGAAACCTGCTCGAAGGTCCGGATGTTGCGACCCTCGCGACCGATGATACGGCCCTTGAGGTCATCAGAGGGAATGTGCACGGAGGTAACGGTGACCTCGGCAGTGTGGTCGGCAGCGCAGCGCTGAATCGCCAGAGACAGAATCTCCTGGGCGGTCTTGTGGCACTCGGCGCGAACCTGCTGCTCGGACTCGCGAATGATCGTGGCGGCCTCGTGGGTGACCTCGCCGCGAACCTTATCGAGGAGCTCCTTGTGGGCGTCCTCGCGGGTAAGGTCGGCGATACGCTCGAGCTCGGACGTCTGCTTTGCACAGAGCTCCTCGAGCTCACGGGAGCGCTTCTCGACCTGACCGGCCTGGCTGGACAGCTGATGCTCGCGCTTGTCGAGAGCGTCGTTGCGGCGATCAAGGGATTCCTCGCGCTGCATCACGCGGTTCTCGAGCGTACGAATCTCGTTCTTACGCTGCTTGTCCTCGGCCTCGGCGGCCTGCTTGTTCTTGATGATCTCCTCTTTAGCCTCGAGCAGAGCCTCTTTTTTGAGGGTCTCGGCCTGACGCTTAGCATCACCGATCAGGGACTCAGCCTGTGCGTGTGCCGACTGGATTTTTTCGTCGGCCTCGTGAAGACTACCCTGCTTGGCGGTGCGCATGTAGGCAATGGCGGCGATGGCACCCAAAACGATGCCAACGAGCGCTGCGATGATAGGCATGCTCACTCCTTTTTATGGATTCGTTACACAACAAAGCGAACCGTCCTTACGAACGGCTCGCGACATTTGAGTAATATGGGCGCAGCTTATGCGGGTCGGATACAGATAAACATATAAACAAACTCATCACAGATGAGCACATATCACAAAGCAAATGACGCTGTTTATCGTACGTTGAACCACAACAACTGTCAAATAAATGCCCCAACACGGCGGCTAAAACACGGTGAGCGGCAGGGCCACAAAACGCATACGCCTAAACCGCACATTCCTCGCGTTCGGCATCGAGACGTGCCTTAACGGCATCGGCGGCGATATGATACGAGAAGCCCTTGCCCATCAAAAACCGAACCAGTTTTTCGAATCCGCGCGTCTCTGGAACACGCCGCTTGGCGAGCAGGGCTGACGCACGCGCCAAATCGTCTTCGACGGCAAAAAAATCCTCGGGATAACCGGGAATGTCATCGAGCACGACATGACGGCGCTTGAGCTCGGTCTCGATTTTGCGCTGTCCCCAACCGCGCCGCTTGCGCTCCTCGATAAAGTACGAGCAAAAGCGGTTCTCGTCTAAAAAGCGATACTCGGTGGCGCGCTCGACGGCGAAATCGATCGCGGTCTGGTGAAAGCCGTAGCAAGCCAGCTTGTCACGGACCTCGCCCGTCGCATGGTCGCGGCGCGATAACATCTCGGTCACCATGGTAAGTGCACATTTACGCTCGACGAGCTGCACCGCCTCACGAAAGTTGTCCCAATCACAGGGAAGATCGGGGCGGTTTTTGACATACAGGCGCGCGACCCGCACGGGAATCCAAATGGACCGCTCAAAACCGCCCTCAAGCTCACAATCGATATGTGCGCAAGGCTTTTTGGACGCATACCCGCTCGAGAACGAGGAGGCCGCCTTCTTATCGGGAAAGACGACCGTGGCCTCGGTCACCGTATACGACATGAGCGTAACCGCTACTCGTCGTCATCATCGAGCATGGCGGAACCATCGATGGCGTAAAGCTCGTCAAACTCCTCAGGCGCAGGCTGATCGGTCAGCTCGACCTCGGATGGAGCATCGTCGTCAAACTCAAGCCCGCAGGCAAGGCGGACCTTATGCTCAATCTCGTCGGCGCAATCAGGGTGTTCGCGCAGGAACGCCTTGGCGGCCTCGCGACCGTTGCCGAGCTTGTCCTCGCCATAGGCAAACCAGGAGCCCATCTTCTTGCAAATGCCGCACTCGACAGCCATGTCCAGAATCGAGCCCTCCTTAGAGATGCCCGTACCGTACATGATGTCGAACTCAGCAGAACGGAACGGAGCTGCCACCTTGTTCTTAACGACCTTGGCGCGCACGCGGTTACCGATAACTTCATCCTTAAGCTTAATGCTGTCGATGCGGCGAATGTCGATACGCACCGAAGAGAAGAACTTAAGGGCGCGGCCGCCCGTCGTGGTCTCGGGGTTGCCGAACATGACGCCGATCTTCTCTCGCAGCTGGTTAATGAAGATGCATGTCGTGTTGGACTTGGACAGCGAGCCGGCGAGCTTGCGGAGCGCCTGACTCATCAGACGAGCTTGCAATCCGACCGTGGTATCGCCGATCTCTCCCTCGATCTCGGCACGCGGGGTCAGCGCGGCGACGGAGTCGACGACGATGGCATCGATGGCGCCGGAACGCACGAGCATGTCAACAATCTCGAGCGCCTGCTCACCCGTATCAGGCTGGGAAATCAGTACCTCGTCGATATCCACGCCAATGCGCGCGGCATACGTGGGATCGAGCGCGTGCTCGGCATCGATAAATGCCACCACGCCACCCATTGCCTGGGCTTCGGCCAGGATCTCGAGCGAAAGCGTCGTCTTACCGGAGGACTCAGGACCGTAAATCTCGACGATACGGCCGCGCGGCACACCGCCGATACCCAGAGCGGCATCGAGTGCCAGAGCGCCCGTGGGGATGGCCTCAACCTCAAGCTCGGGGCCGCCGTCACCATACCTCATGATGGAGCCTTGACCGAACTTCTTCTCGATCTCGGCCTTGGTGGTGGCGATCATCTCATCGCGCTCTTTACCCGTCGTGCGAGCATGAACGGTACGTACGGGACCTGAATTCTTGGCCATGAATAGCCCTCCTCTTAACAACCTGCATCGATAATAAACGAACGGCTGTTCGTGGTCAACCGTTCAGGCCAATCATATGCAGGCAGTCTTTCCAAAACCCAACCAAACGCCGACCAAACACTGACCAAATGCTTGACCACAAAGGGGCAAATAAGAACAAGAAAGGCGAAAATACACCTATGACCAGCGCAAACGCTAAATTCGTCAGGGGTCCCTATCTCCACAATTAAGGGGCCCGAAGGCCCCTTAAAACATGTCTATTCCATAGAGTTAAGCACAAGGACAATGCGTCCCAATGCCTCCGCGACCGCATGGGCACGAACACACGAACGGTCGCCCTCATAGTGGCAGCGCACAGAGTCCACAACCGGCACTTCCCCATCAGCCGCGCGATACGCCCAGCCAATATAGAAAGTGCCAGCCGGATCGTCCTCAGTGCCGCCGCCGGGGCCGGCATAACCCGTTGCGCTCACTGCAATATCGCTCTGGTACAGCTCCAGCGAACCCGCCGCCATCTCGCGCGCGGTCTGATGCGACACCGCGGTATAGCGGTCGAGCGTCTCCTGATCAACGCCCAAAACGCGATGCTTGATCTCATCGCAGTAGGTCACCGCACCGCCACGCAGCACCGCCGAGGCGCCCGGGATATCGGCAATCGTCGAGGCGATCATACCTGCCGTCAGCGACTCAGCCGTCGAAACCGTCACGCCCCGAGCGCTCGCGCGCTCGACAATATGACGCGCCAGCTCCTCGTTATGTGCGGAAATCTGCTCAAAAGAGTCCGTCATACCCACCAGGACCTAGACCGAAAAGACGATCTTGCGGCAGTTCCAGAAGTACTGGGCGCCCGAGATAACGGTCAGGACAACGGCAACGGCGTACAGGAAGCGCGACACCGAGTAGATGCCGAGCGTCAGCGCCAGCGGGCCAAGGTGCAAGCCGGCCATCGCAAAGACGCACAGGTAACCGCAGATGGAGACCATCGTGGTCGCCGTCTTGTACTTGCCAAGCTTATCGGCGGCAACGACCACGCCGGCGGCACTCGCGACCATGCGAAGGGCGCTCACCAGAAGCTCACGGAACAGGATAATGAACACGGACCACACGGTCACAGCGCCAAAATCCAAGAACAGCAGCAGAGCCGAGAACACCAGCAGCTTATCGGCGATGGGGTCCAAGAACTTACCGAAATCGGTAATCTCGTTGCGCGAGCGCGCCAGATAACCGTCGACCTTATCGGTGCACGACAGGATAACATACAGAATGAAGGCAGCGGCGGCGAGCGGGCCGTCGAAGGTGCTCCAATCTGTACCGGCAACACTCGTGTGAGAAAGCGCCGACACGATCATGAACACCGGGATAAAGACGATGCGAACGCACGTCACGATGTTGGCGGGCGTCCAAACACTCGTCAGTTCCTTATTGCTCTCGTTTGCCACGATGCTCTCCTACTCCACAACATGGCCGATAAGCTCATAGCAGAAGCTATCGGTAAACTCGACCGTCAGAATATCGCCCACGGACGCCTCGCTGGCGTCCAAGTGCACCGCGCCATCGGAATCGGGCGCCTGGAACCAAGCATGGCCGATCAGCTCGGCGCCGTCCTCGGTCTCCTCGATGCCGTCGACGATCACCTGGGCGCGCTCGCCCACATGTGCGGCGGTGGCGGCAAAACCGAGCGACTCGGCCAGGTCCATGGCCTCCTGGGCGCGCTCGAGCTTGACCTCCTCATCGACCTGACCCTCCATCTTGGCGGCCAGGCTGCCCTCCTCCTGCGAGTAGGCAAAGACGCTCGTGTAGTCAAAGCCGACGGTGTCCATAAAGTCGATAAGGTCGCGGAACTCGTCGTCGGTCTCGGTCGGGAAGCCGACCATGGCCGTGGAACGGATCACGATGCCGGGGATACGCTCACGCAGATCGCGGAACAGGTCCTCGAGCTCCTGGCGCGAACCAGAACGGCGCATAGCCTTGAGGATGCGCGCGTCGCAGTGCTGCACGGGGATATCGATATAAGGCAGCACCTCGGGCGTATCGCGAATCGTATCGATAAGCTCGTCGGTCATGCCCTCGGGCTGCAGATAGAGCACGCGGACCCAGACGTTGTGCGGGCGCACGGCCTCGGCGACGGCATGCAGCAGCTGCGCCAGATTGCGCGGCGAGCCATCGGTGACGTCTTCGTCGGCAAAGTCGGTGCCCCAAATACCCGTGTCCTGGCCAATCAGCACGATCTCGCGCACACCGCCGGCAACCAGGTCGCGTACCTCGGAGATAATGCTCTCGGCATTGCGCGAATGATAGCGACCACGAATATAGGGGATCATGCAGAAGCTGCAGAAGCGGTTGCAGCCATCGGAAATCTTGACGTAAGCAACAGCGCCCTCGACAGTGCGCTTTACTTGCGGAATATAGGCAGCGATCTCACGCTCGACACCCAGCACGCCATCGATGACCGCCACGATGCCGTCCTCCTCGTCGGCCTTCACAAAGGCAGCGACCTCGGGCAGCTCGTCAGGCAGGTCGTCGCCATAGCGCGACGGCACACAGCCGCACATGACGATGGGACAAGAACGAACGCCGTCCTGAACCTCGTTGGCGAGCTCGAGCGTGGTCTCGATGCTCTCGGACGTTGCGGAGGCGAGGAACGAGCATGTATTGACGATGGCGATATCGGCATCCTGTGGGTCGAATGCCTCCTCGTAGCCCGCGGCGGTCAAAAGAGAACGCATGCGGTCGGTGTCAACCTCGTTCTTAGCGCACCCGAGGGTGATGTAGAGCACGGAGCCCAACGGTGTATCCATGTTGGAGAGCAGTCCTTTCGAATGATATTAGCGGTAGTTGGTGAACTGCAGCGGCTGGCCGTAGTCCTGGTCGCGCAGGAACTGGATCACGGTCTGCAACGCGTCCTTCGAAGCAGAGGAAACACGCAGCTTGTCGGCCTCAATAGTCACCTTGACCTTGAGCTTTTGGTCCTTGATGTCCTTGTTGATCTTCTTGGCGGTCGTCTGGTCGATACCCTCGACGATATGGCCGAGCACGCGCACGGTGCCGCCCGATGCCGCCTGCGGAGCATCCCACGAGACAGCCTTGAGGTCGATGCCGCGCTTGATGAGCTTGGAGCTCAGCACGTCGATAATCTGCTTGGAGACAAAGTCGGCCGGGGCGTTGATCGTAAAGAGCTTGTCGCCCTTCGAAAGCTCGATCGTGGCGCCGGAATCCTTCAGGTCATAGCGCTGGGAAATCTCACGCGTGGTTTGCTGGAAGGCGTTGTCGACCTCTTGCATGTTGACCTCGGACACGACGTCGAAGCTGGAATCTTTAGCCATGATGTTTCCTTTCGCGTACGAGCGGCTTAGTAGCTATCGTACGAATAGTCGGTAGAATCGGTGGGCGTCTGGCCGTCAGTTGCGGTATCGGCGCCATCCGTGGACTGGGCATCGGTGCCGTCGGTGGTGTCGGCACCATCGGTGGTGTCGGTACCATCAGAACTTTCACCATTCTCGGAACCAGTCGTCTCCTTCTTGGGAACGGTGATCGTCACACGCGCCACGCCCGAGGTCTTGGTATCGTAACGGACCTTTTCGCCGTTCTTGGTAACGGTGACATCGGAAGGCTTGGACGTGGTGATCTCGATCGAGGACTCAGGCGTGTACTCCTGCTCAAAGGGGCCAGTCGCCTGGGCGCCATAGACCGACTTGCCATCGACCTTGACCTCAATCCAGGCGGTCTTTCCCTTGGCAACGGAGACCTTGACCTTCGTTACCTCGTTTTCTTCCTTTTTAGCCGTCGTCTTGGTGGCGTCCGAATCGGTCGACTCATCCGTCGCCTCATCGGTGTCTTCGTCCTCGTCGACCGTTTCGGTCTTCTTAGAAGACTTCTTGGGCGTCGTCTTGGTAGCAGTGGGCGTCTCGGGCGTGGTCTCGGGCGTCGAAGATGCGCAGCCGCGCAGAAGTACCACGATGAGCACGATCAGCAGCAACGCCACGGCACCGATGCCGGCGTAGACGATACGCGGATCGAGACCGTTGTTTTGAGGAGTACGGGAACCGCCGCGTCCACGACTGGAACTGCTGCGGCCGCCTCCCTGAGGCATACGACCACGATTGCTGTCGGAACGACCGCGATAGCCACCCTGGCCCTGAAGGCTGCGCTGACCCGAGCGGGGCGCAAGTTCACCGCGGCCTTGATAGCCACGCTGGCCCGCACGCGGAGCCGAAGAGCGCTGGCCAAACGGCTGTGATTGAGAGCGAAGACGCGGCGTCACCTGCGTGGCATCGGCGTCCGCATAGCCACTGCGAGAACGTCCGGTGGAGATACCACGGTGACCGCGATCGGAATAGCCGCCGTCGCCGTAGCCGGCACGAGGGTCACGCGCCACGCCGCGGGCAGCGGGAAGTGCACGGTCCTCGGGCATCGGCGTACTGCGGAACCGGTCACGCTGTGAGCGAATCTCCTCGCCCGAACCCGTCTCGGTAATATAGCCAGCCTGCTGCGGACGCTGACCATAACGCGTTGAGCGACCACCCTGAACCATCAAGAAGCGCCCATTATCCACCGAGGAACGTGAATTGACATAGCCGGCGGCGTCCTGAAAACGACCGCCCTGCTGCGACGTCTCGCGCTCGTATGCCATCAGCTCGTCAAAGTAGGCATTGACGACCTCGCGCGGATTGAGGCCCAAAAAGCGAGCATAGCTCGAAATCATGCCCTGCGCATAGCCGCGCGGCGGCATCGAAGCAAAGTTACCGGTCTCGAAAAACTCGATGATCTGCGGCCTGATTTTGATGGTGTTGGCGACCTGCTGAATGGAAAGGCCCATTCGGCGACGCTGCTCGAGCAGCATGTCACCAAAGCGTGCAGCCATCAGAATCCTCCAAACTCACGATCTTCACGTGCCATCTCGGCGTCGACAGATTCCAGCGCGGCAAGCCCCTCCTCGTCCAACAGGACCTCGCGCGGCTTGGAACCGTCGGGCGGGCCGACGACACCCTTTTCTTCCAGCATGTCCATAATACGCCCGGCACGCGCATAGCCAACCTTCAGACGACGTTGCAGGCCAGATGTGGAGCCAAGCTGCGATTCCACCACAATATGGGCGGCTTCCCAAATGAGCGGATCATCGTCTTGCGGCTCGGCTACTCCGGTGCGGACAATGCCGCCGCCACCCGCCATGGACATGGAAGCGGGCGCCACGGCAGACAGGATCTCCTCGTGGTAGTCGGGCTCACTCTGCGACTTGACGAACTCGACAATCTCGTTGATCTCATCATCCGAGACAAAGCAGCCCTGGATACGGCGGGGCTTGCCCCAGTCGACCTTGGAGAACAACATGTCGCCCAAACCGGTGAGCTTCTCGGCGCCCATCTGGTCGATGATGACGCGCGAGTCGATGCCCGTGGCGACGTTAAAGGCGATACGGTTGGTGATGTTGGCCTTAATGAGGCCCGTCACCACGTTGGAGCTGGGGCGCTGCGTGGCAACGATAAGGTGAATACCGGCGGCACGGCCCAGCTGTGCAATACGCACGATCGAGGCCTCGACATCCTTACCGGCGACCATCATCAGGTCAGAGAGCTCGTCAATGATAATGACAAGGTAGGGCATCTTTTGCGGCGGATTGTCGTAATGCTCAAACTCGCCAGCAGCCTGCTTTTCGTTGTAGGTCGAGATCTTACGCACGTTGAGACGCTCGAAGACCTTCAGGCGACGCTCCATCTCGGACACAGCCCATTGCAGAGCGCTCGCGGCCTGCTTGGGCTCGGTCACCACGGGCACATAGAGATGCGGCAGACCGTTATAGCCCGCAAGCTCGACGCGCTTGGGGTCGACCATGATCAGGCGAACGTCCTCGGGAAGGGCGCGCATGAGCAAGGTCGTGATGATGGAGTTGATCATCACCGACTTACCAGAACCGGTCGTACCGGCAATCAACAGGTGAGGCATCTTGGCGAGGTCGGCGACAACCGGCGTGCCCTCGGCGTCGCGGCCGATGGCGAGCTCGAGCGGACCGCCCTTCACATAGGGTAGCACGTCGCCCAGATTGACGTTCTGGCGCTTGCGGTTGGGAATCTCGATACCAACGAGAGAGGTGCCGGGGATCGGGGCAAAGATACGAACCGACTGGGCGGCGAGCGAAAGCGCAATATCG
>URUC01000061.1 GCA_900550965.1 uncultured Collinsella sp.
GATCCGGAGCTCCAGCTGCGCCTTGCCATCCAGGCCGTCTTTGGCAGCTGGATGAACGAGCGCGCCTGCATCTACCGCAAGCAGCACGGCATTTCCGACGAGCTCGGCACCGCCGTCAACGTCCAGGCCATGGCCTTTGGCAACAAGGGCGAGACCTCTGCGACCGGCGTCGCCTTTACGCGCAACCCGGCCGACGGCACCAAGGAGTTCTATGGCGACTTTTTGGTGAATGCCCAGGGCGAGGACGTCGTCGCCGGCATCCGAAACACCGAGCCCATCGCCGACCTCAAGACCACCTCGGGCCTCGAGTCCGCAGGCGAGGAGCTCGAGCGCGTGTTCCTGACGCTCGAGGATCATTACCGCGATATGTGCGATATCGAGTTTACCATCGAGCAGGGCAAGCTCTGGATGCTCCAGACCCGCGTGGGCAAGCGCACCGCCACTGCCGCCCTGCGCATTGCTATCGAAATGGTCGAGGAGGGCCTCATCACCCGCGAGGAGGCTGTGAGCCGCATCGATCCCGCGCAGCTCGACCAGCTCCTGCACCCGCAGTTCGACGCCTCCAAGAAGTACGAGGCCCTGGCCAGCGGCCTTAACGCCAGCCCTGGTGCCGCCGTGGGCGAGGTCGTGTTCTCGAGTGATGACGCCGTCGCGCGCGCCAACGAGGGCCACAAGGTCATTCTGGTCCGCTGGGAGACCAACCCCGACGACCTGAAGGGCATGGTCGCCGCCGAGGGCATCCTGACCAGCCACGGTGGCAAGACGAGCCATGCCGCCGTTATCGCCCGCGGCATGGGTACGCCCTGCGTTTGCGGCGTTGAGCGCTTCCACATTGACGCGGCAGAGAAGGTCGTGCGCATCGAGGGCAGCGACCGCGTGCTGCGCGAGGGCGATGTCATCTCCATCGACGGCACCCAGGGTATCGTCGTCGACGGCGCGGTTGACCTGGTCTCTGCAGAGCTCACCGGCGACCTGGACACCATCCTGTCTTGGGCCGATGAGATCCGTTTGGACGAGACCGACGGTCACGCCAACCACGTGCGCGTCAACGCCGACAACCCCGAGGATGCCGAGCTCGCTCTTGAGTTTGGCGCCGAGGCCATCGGTCTGTGCCGCACCGAGCACATGTTCCTGGGCGATCGCAAGAACATCATCCAGAGCTTTATCCTGTCTGACGATGAGGCCGTGAAGCAGCAGGCCCTGGCCGACCTGCTCAAGGTTCAGACCGAGGACTTCCTGGCGATGTTCAAGACCATGTCCGGTCGCGATGTGGTCGTCCGCCTGCTCGATCCGCCGCTTCATGAGTTCCTGGATAATCCTCGCGAGCTCGAGGTCGCCATCACTAAGAAGGAGGCCGCCGGCGCTCCCGAGGAGGAACTCACTGCCCTGCGCGCCCGCCTGCGTCGCATTGACGGCATGGTCGAGTCCAACCCCATGCTGGGCTTGCGCGGCGTGCGCCTGTCCGTCGTCTTTAGCGATCTGCCTCTCATGCAGGTTCGCGCCGTCGCCACGGCTGCTGCCCGCCTTATCAAGGAGGGCGTCGACCCGCGCCCCGAGATCATGGTTCCGCTCGTCTCCATCACGGCCGAGCATGTTCAGACCCGCGAGGTCATTGAGCGCGTAATCGCCGAGGTTTCCGCTGAAGAGGGCGTTGAGCTCAACATTCCCGTGGGCACGATGCTCGAGCTGCCGCGCGCCTGCATGGTCGCCGACGAGATCGCCCATCACGCAGATTTCTTCTGCTTTGGCACCAACGACCTCACCCAGACGACCTTTGGCTTCTCGCGCGACGACGCCGAGGCCAAGTTCATCCCGCTGTACCTGCACAAGAAGATCCTGAAGGACAACCCCTTCGAGACCATCGATACGGCGGTGCTGGAGCTCGTGCGCATGGCCGTCGAAAAGGGTCGCGCCACCAACCCTGGCATGCACTTTGGCGTGTGCGGCGAGCACGGCGGCGACCCCAAGTCCATCAGGGGCCTGTTTAACGTGGCCGATGTGGACTATGTGTCCTGCTCGCCCTACCGCGTGCCCCTCGCGCGCCTAGCTGCCGCTCAGGCCAAGCTCGAGGCCAAGCGCAACGCCTAGCCCCCCCTGCGCATCGACGCCTAGCGTAGCCCCCCTTCATGCCGCCCGTCTCATTCGTGAGACGGGCGGTTATCATGTGCGGGTTTTGTCTTTTTGTCTGCGTAAAAAATTGTTCTTGCAGCAGAAACCCGCGCGTGTATACTCGAATACGTTTGTTCAACTACGTGCCGGCCAAGGTGGTACGGCACCTCTAGAAGAGTAAGGAATTGCACATGGATTACATCCGCGCAATCGAGCGTCAGCAGATCCGCGAGGACATTCCTCAGGTTCGCGTCGCCGACAACGTCAAGGTTCACTACCGCATTAAGGAAGGCGACCGCGAGCGTATTCAGGTCTTCCAGGGCGACGTTATCCGCATGGCCGGCGCCGGTGCCCGCGAGACCTTCACCGTCCGCAAGATGTCCTTCGGTGTCGGTGTTGAGCGTACCTTCCCGCTTCACAGCCCCAAGATCGCCAAGCTCGAGGTCGTTCGTCATGGTCGCGTCCGTCGCGCCAAGCTGTACTACCTCCGCGACAAGGTGGGCAAGGCTGCTCGCATCCCCGAGAAGCGCTAAGAAGATCGCGGCGTCTGTCCACTCGTTTGGACACAAGGGTCACCTTCGGGTGGCCCTTCTTTTTATCTGATTTGCATGCAAGGAGGGCCTGGTATGGCCAATATGACGAGCTCGGTTTCGGCATCGCAGGTTGCCGGAGAGCTGGCGAGCGCAACGTTTGAGGAGATCCCCGCCCTCGTGGAGCATTATCGCGAGGACCCGCGCCAGCAGGTGATCAAGGCTTGCGAGCGTGCTCTTAAGCGCCATGCCAAGGAACTTGCCGAGCGCGAGCGCGTCAATGACATGTACGAGCTTATGCATGAGCTTGGCGGCAATGGGGTGGTCGTTGGTGTCGACGAGGTGGGTCGCGGATCGGTGGCCGGTCCTTTGACGGTATGCGCCGTCTGCCTTCCTATGGAGCCGCGCGTCTGGGGCATCAACGATTCCAAAAAGCTCACGCCGGCGCGCCGCGAGTTGCTCTCAGTGAAGATTGCCGAGGTGGCGACGGCGATCGGTTTTTGCCATATCGCGCCTAAGGATATCGATGAGATGGGCATGGCCCGTGCTATCCGTACCGCCGTTGCGGGCGCCGTGGCCGATACGGGGCTCGAGCCCGATTGCGTGCTTATGGACGGTAACCCCTTGGGCGCCGTTCCCAACGAGCGCGACGTGGTGAAGGGCGATGCCAAGATCGCCTGTATCGCCGCGGCGTCCATCATGGCCAAGGTCACGCGTGATGAGATGATGGTCGAGTACGATGCCGAGTATCCCGAGTACCATTTGGCCGAATCGAAAGGCTACGCAAGCCCCGAGCACATCGAGGCCATTCGCAAACATGGACTTTGTCCACTGCACCGCGTGAGCTTTTGCGGAAACTTTCTGCAGACTGAGCGCCTTTTCTAGGTCAATTGTGGAGACAGGGACCTCAGGGGTTTTATAAACCTGCTGGTAGCGGGCCGTATGCAACACCATTGCTGCGTACGGCCCGTTTTTTGACGGCATTTGGTCAGCTTTTGGTTTGCTTCCGGTACTTACCCGCATGAAAGGTGCCCTCATCATCGGGGCAATGCAGCGTGCGGGAAAGGAGACCCCATGAGTGCCGCAAGCAAAAAGAGCAAGACGCAGCAGCTCAAGGAGCGTTGGGAAAACGGCGAGCTCGACTGCGGGGCGATGACGCCCGAGTTTATCAAGGGACTCAGTCCCCGCGAGCTGGGCATGCTGGGCGAGCTGATCACCATCGACTACTTTAACGAGCGCGGCTACACCTTGCTGGAGCAGGGTTATCGTTGCTCCGAGGGCGAGGCCGATCTGGTGCTGCTCGATGAGCTCGACGATGTCGTGGTGATGGCCGAGGTCAAGACCAGACGCGTTGCACTGGATTGCAGCACGCGGGTCTTTCCCGAGGAGGCCGTGGACGCTCAAAAGCAACGCCGCTACCGCCGCATCGCAAGTTGCTATCTCATGGAGCATTATCCGCTCAAGGCGATTCGCTTCGATGCCGTGGGTGTCACCATTCGTGGCGGGCATATCGCTGAGATCGAGCATCAGTACAACGCGTTCGATTGGCAGGTGTCGTGATGGCGTTCGAGACGTTTGCCGTTCACGCGGCCTGCATCCGTGGCGTCGAGGCGATTCACGTCACGGTCGAGGTCTCGCTTGCCGGTGGTGTTCCGGGCATCCAAATGCTCGGCATTCCGAGTATGGAGGTGATGGAGTCACGCGGTCGTATTCGCTGCGCGATGCGCTCCGCCGGGTTCGAGATCCCACGCTCGGGCATTACGGTCAACCTAGCGCCCGGCGATATTCGCAAGACCGGTAGCGGCTTTGATCTGCCCATCGCCATCGCGGTTCTGGCGGCCGATGGGCAGATTCCCCGTGACAACCTCGATCGCTGCCTTATCGCCGGCGAGCTCGGCTTGGACGGTACGGTGCTTCCCGTCAAGGGCGAGGTGGCGTTTCAGTTATTGGCGCGTGATATGGGGCTGTCCTTTATCGCCGGCAGGTCCGATCAGCATGTGCCGCTTGCGGGCGTGGATTGCGGATTTATCGATCATTTGTCTCAGCTTGCCCATGGCATGGGCGATGCCGCGCGGCACTACTTGGATTCTGAAGTGCTCGAGGCGACCTTTGAGCCCGAACTCGACTATGCCGACGTACTGGGGCAGGAGGTCGCCAAGCGCGGCATGGCACTGGCGGCAGCGGGTGAGCTCGGTTTGCTTATGATCGGGTCCCCGGGATCGGGCAAGACGATGCTCGCGCGTCGTATGACCGGCATCCTGCCCGAGCTTTCCGTTGAGGATCAACAGGAGGCGCTGTGCATCCATTCGGTTTTGGGTGAGAACATTGATGGTTTGTTGGCGGGGCACCGGCCCTTCCGCAGTCCCCATCACAGTATTTCGACCGCAGGTCTTATCGGCGGTGGGCGCCCGGTGCACCCGGGTGAGATCAGCCTTGCTCATGGCGGCGTGCTCTTTTTGGACGAGCTTGCTGAGTTTCCCACGGGTGTGCTGCAGACGCTGCGTCAGCCCATCGAACGCGGCTATGTGAGGATCGTGCGCGTCGACGGGGCCTTTACCTTCCCGTCGCGCTTTCAGCTGCTGGCTGCGAGCAATCCCTGCCCCTGCGGTTTTTTGGGCGATCGCGAGGTACCGTGTCGCTGCTCAGCGGCGATGGTCGAGCGCTATCGGTCTAAACTGCGCGGTCCTTTGGCCGACCGTATCGACATGATGATCGATGTGATCCGTCCCGACCCCCAAGTGATTATCGAGGGTGCGGAGGGTATGTCGTCTGCCGAGTTACGTGACTACGTTGTGCGCGGTCGCGCTTTTCGCGCCTGGCGCGAATCCCGTATGGACGATGCGGATGCCGAGGCCGAGGATGACGAGACACGGTCCATTGACGGCGTCGTTTCGACCTTTGAGCTCGATGATGCGGCGGAGAAGTGTGTGCTCGGCCTGTCGAAGCGCACACATCTCACGGGTCGCGGCATCGTGCGACTGGTGCGTATCGCGCGTACAATCGCCGACGTCGCCGAGAGCGAGCAAGTGACGCAGGACCACGTGCTCGAGGCAGCGATGTACCAGGGAAGGAGGGACCAATGATGGCCGAGGGGACCTACGAGCTGCATCCAGGTGATGCGTTGTATCCCGAGACCGTTTTGGAGCTTTCTGATGTAACCCAGACGCTCTATGTGCGCGGCAACCCCGAGGTGCTTTCGACGCCCGCGCTCTCCATCATCGGCGCGCGTAAGGCCTCGCCGTATGGTCTTGCCGTGGCAGAGCTTGCGGCAAAGGTGGCGGTCGAGGCGGGAGTGACGGTAGTTTCGGGTGGCGCGGTCGGTTGTGACCAGGCCTCGGGTTGGGCTGCGGTCAACGCCGGCGGCAAACACGTCGTGGTGCTGGGGACGGGCGCCGACGTGGTCTACCCGCGTTCGAGCGCGGGGCTTATTATGCGCACGCTCGATACGGGTGGCGCGGTCGTGTCGATCTCTCCGTGGGGCATGGGTCCGCGCAAGTTTGCCTTTCCGCGCCGCAATCGCGTGATCGCGGCCCTGTCGCAAGCCCTCTTTGTTTCCGAGGCGGGTATGCCTTCCGGGACGTTTTCTACAGCCGAGGCTGCTATGGATTTGGGGCGCGAACTTCTTGCCGTGCCGGGGTCGATCCTATCGCCCGAGTCGCGTGGCACGAATTACCTCATTGCGAACGGTGCCTGCTGCATCATCGACGAGGAATCTATCGAGATGGCTATCTCACGCATCTACGGCACCCTGCGCTACTCGCGCCCCGATGCTCCCGGCATTGCCGACCTGGATTCAACACAGCAGACCGTGATGCATGCGCTCATCGCCTCTCCGCTCAAGGTCGACGACATCGCGGCGCTCGTCTCGCTCGATGCTGTCGGCGTACTCAAACTCTTGGGTTCGCTTGAACTCGAGGGCCTTATCGAGCGCATGATGGATGGAAGGTATGCGCCCTCCAAGTTTGCCCTTCACGCCCAGACGCCCTTCGGTCACAATGGAAAACGTGTCAATTAGAAAGGTGTTTGCAGATGCAGTTCGATCAGGTGACGGTTATCGGTGGCGGTCTGGCGGGTTCGGAATGCGCGATCCAGCTGGCAGACCGCGGTTTTGCCGTTAGGCTGTGCGAGATGCGCCCCCAGGTTAGCTCCCCGGCTCACCATACCGATCACTTGGCAGAGCTCGTCTGCTCCAATTCGTTTAAGTCGACCCGTCCGGATTCCGCGGCTGGTTTGCTGAAGGCCGAGCTTGAGCGCATGGGTTCAGTCCTGCTCGATTGCGCCCATCGCGCGGCTGTTCCCGCCGGCGGTGCCCTGGCGGTCGACCGCGTCAAGTTTTCCGAGCTTGTCGAGGCCGAGGTTGCCGCCCGTCCCAATATCGAGGTCGTGCACGGCGAGGTCACGCAGATTCCCGAGGGCCACGTGGTCATTGCCGCGGGCCCGCTGTGTTCACCGGCGCTGAGCGAAGAGGTCATGAAGCTCGTCGGCGGCGACGCCCTTGCGTTCTTCGATGCCGCGGCGCCGATCGTCGATGCCTCCACGCTCGATATGGACGTGCTGTTCTCGCAGTCGCGCTACGAGGAGCAGGGGAGCGGCGACTATCTCAACGCTCCGCTCAACAAGGAGGAGTACGAGGCCTTTATCGAGGCACTTACCACGGCCGACCGCGTGGTGCTCAAAGACTTTGAGGGCGGCGATCTGTTCCAGGCCTGCCAACCTGCCGAGGAAGTTGCGCGCACCGGCAAGGACGCCATTCGCTTTGGCGCCATGAAGCCCGTCGGCCTCACCGACCCGCGTACCGGACGTCGCCCCTGGGCGGCGATTCAGCTGCGTGCCGAGAACAAGGAGAAGACCGCCTATAACCTGGTGGGCTTCCAGACAAACCTGACCTTTGGCGAGCAGAAGCGCGTCTTCCATATGGTGCCGGGCCTGGGGAACGCTGAGTTCTTCCGCTACGGTGTCATGCATCGCAATACCTTTGTCGACGCCCCGCACGTGCTCGATGGCACCTTTGCCGTGCCCGGTACCGGCGTGCGCCTGGCCGGTCAGATCACCGGCACCGAGGGGTACATGGAAGCCGTGGCGACCGGTCTGCTCGCGGCGCTCAACACCTATGCCGAGGCTATCGGTGTCGCGGGCGTCGAGTTGCCGCGCGTGGGCGCCCTGGGTGCGCTCGTGGGCTATGCGACCGATCCTGCCACCGTGGGCTATCAGCCTATGCATGTCAACTTTGGCCTGGTGCCGCCACTCGAGGATGGTAAGCGCCGCAGCAAGCGCGACCGCTACCAGGCCTATGCGGACCGTGCGCTCGAGGCCCTTGATGCCTATCTGGCCACTCGTCCTGATCTGTTTGGAGGCGACCGGTCATAGCCTTTGACCTGTACGACACCGTCGACTCGTTTATCGCCTATATCTCACGTGTCGAGGGACTTTCTCCCAACACGGTGACGGCCTACGGCTCGAGGCTGGAGCGCTTTGCTGCCTGGTGCGAGCGCGAGGATATCGATGCTTTCGCTGCCGACGTGCGCACCATTCGTCGCTATCTTGCCGAGCTTTCGCGTGAGCAGGTGGCTCCCCGAACGCTTGCGGCGCATCTGTCGGCTATCCGATCGCTCTATCGATGGATGGCTGCCGAGGGGGTCGTGGAGGGCGATGTGGTCTCGGCAATTTCCTCGCCCAAGCTCCCGCGCGATCTACCCGGTGTGCTGACGACCCAACAGGTGGAGGCGCTGCTCAAGACGCCTGATACCTCAACACCCGCGGGACTGCGCGATGCGGCGATGCTCGAGCTGCTCTATGCCTCGGGCGCCCGTATCTCTGAGCTCGCAGCACTCAATGTGGAGTCCATTGCGTGGTCCGAACGCACGCTGCGCCTGTGGGGCAAGGGGAGCAAAGAACGTATCGTCCCTCTGTATCGTCGTGCGCTCGAGGCGACGCGTCTCTATATTGAGGAGGGGAGGCCGGAGTTGCTCGCTCAGGCAAAGCGTCGTGACCCCGCTACCGGGCCGCATCCGCTGCTTATATCGGCGCGCGGTAATCGCATGAGTGCCGCCATGCTCAGGCGGCGGTTTCATATGCTGGCGACGCTCGCCGGCATTCCGGCCGACATCGCCCCGCATGCGATGCGCCATACCTTTGCGACCGACTTGCTCGAGGGCGGCGCGGACCTGCGCTCGGTTCAAGAGCTGCTAGGTCATGCGAGCCTGTCCACGACGCAGATCTACACGCATCTCACACCCGATCGGCTTAAGCGGGCTGTGGCTCAAGCCCATCCCCGCGGCGAATAGTGGCTGGGACGTCCCGCGCCGCGCTCAGGTGTGTGGTTTTGATTGCGGGTTGGCAGGAAGATGCATTCCTGCTATCATTCATCGGGTTGCTTCACGGCAACAGGTTTTTATCACGCACGCGCGGCTACTTCATACCGTGGTGCCCGGGCTTTGGTAGCACATGTCCGGGTTGGTTTTGGAGGATGACCCCGCGCGGAGGCAAACCACAGGAGGTTTAACATGGCTACCAAGATTAATATCCGCACCCTGCTCGAGGCCGGCTGCCACTTCGGTCACCAGACCCGTCGCTGGAACCCCAAGATGAAGCCGTTCATCTTCGGTGAGCGCAACGGCATCTACATCCTCGACCTCAAGCAGACTATCCTCGACGCCGACCAGGCCTACACCTTCGTCAAGAACGTCGCCAAGGGTGGCAACGTGCTGTTCGTCGGCACCAAGAAGCAGGCTCAGGAGGCCGTCAAGAACGCTGCTGAGCGCGCCAACATGCCTTACATCAACCAGCGTTGGCTCGGCGGTATGCTGACCAACTTCGTCACCATTCGCTCCCGCATCAACCGCATGGAGGAGCTCGAGGCCATGGTCGAGGACGGCCGCATGGCAGTGCTCCCCAAGAAGGAGCAGGCTGTTCTCGGCAAGGAGCTCACCAAGCTCCAGACCAACCTCGGTGGCGCCCGTGACATGAAGGGTCTGCCCCAGGCTCTCTTCGTCATCGACACCAAGCGCGAGGAGAACGCCATCAAGGAGGCTCAGCGCCTGAACATCCCCGTCGTCGCTCTGATCGACACCAACTCCGATCCCGACGAGGTCGAGTACGGCATCCCCTGCAACGATGACGCCATCTCCGCTGTCACCCTTATGTGCGAGCTCATGGCTGACGCCTGCCTCGCTGGCTCCGGCAAGGAGCAGGTCTCCGAGGCCGAGATGGCCGCTGAGCCCAAGGCCGAGTAAATCAGTCTTAGTTAATTCTTTTTCATTTCTTTGAAAGGAACCACAATGGCCCAGATTACCGCCGCTATGGTCAAGCAGCTCCGCGAGATGACCGACTCCCCGATGATGGAGTGCAAGAAGGCTCTCGTCGAGGCTGACGGCGACATGGACGCCGCTGTCGACGTTCTGCGCAAGAACGGCCTTGCCAAGGCTGCCAAGAAGGCTGGCCGTGAGACCAACGAGGGCGCTGTCGCCGCGTTCGTCTCCGAGGATGGCAAGACCGGCGCTCTGCTCGAGCTCTCCTGCGAGACCGACTTCGTTGGCTCCAACGCCAAGTTCACCGGCTTTGCTTCCAAGGTCGCCGAGGTTGTCGCTACCACCGAGCCTGCTGACGTCGACGCTCTGCTCGAGAAGCCGATGGGCGAGGAGACCGTTTCCTCCGAGCTCACCGAGATGATTCACATCATGGGCGAGAACATGAAGATCTCCCGCTTCGCTGCCCGCAAGGCTGAGAACGGCGCGCTCGCTTCTTACATCCACATGGGTGGTAAGATCGGCGTCCTCGTCGAGTTTGCTTTCGAGAAGGCCGAGACCGCTCAGGCTGAGTCCTTCAAGACCTTCGCTCACGACGTTGCCCTTCAGGTTGCCGCCGTCGCCCCGATCTGCGCTACCCGCGATCAGGTTCCGGCCGAGACCGTCGAGCACGAGAAGCAGATCTACATGGCCCAGGCTGCCGAGTCCGGCAAGCCCGAGGCTATCCAGGAGAAGATGGCTGTCGGCCGTCTGGAGAAGTTCTACAAGCAGTCCGTGCTCACCGAGCAGGAGTTCATCAAGGACAGCTCCCTCACCATCAAGAAGTACGCTGAGCAGGTCTCCAAGGAGCTCGGCGACACCATTACCGTCGTTGCCTTTGACCGTCTGGTCCGTGGCGAGTAAATAAGCTCTTGTAGCTGGTAATGAGCAGGCTGTGGGTTTTACTCGCAGCCTGCTTTTTCATGGCTCCCCGTTAAGCCTTTGTTATCATATTGAGAGTCTAATTAAAGGAGGATCGCTTTGTCCGACATCCGATATAAACGCGTGCTTCTGAAGCTTTCTGGCGAAGCGCTGATGGGCGACGGCCACTACGGCATCGACCCCAAGGTTACCGATCATCTTGCCAAGCAGGTCAAAGAACTGCTCGCCGTTGGTCACGAGGTCGGCGTCGTTGTCGGCGGCGGCAACATTTTCCGTGGCATGGCCGGTGCTGCCGGTGGCATGGAGCGCGCTCAGGCCGACTACATGGGCATGCTTGCGACCGTTATGAACGCGCTCGCCCTGCAGGATGCCTTCGAGCACAACGATGTTCCCTGCCGCGTGATGAGCGCTATCCAGATGAACGAGATCTGCGAGCCCTATATTCGCCGCCGCGCTATCAACCATCTGTCCAAGGGCAACGTTGTTATCTTTGCTGCCGGCTCGGGCAATCCGTACTTTACGACCGACACCGCTGCGGCCCTTCGCGCCTGCGAGATCGGTGCCGAGATTCTGATCAAGGCCACCAAGGTCGACGGCATCTATGACAAGGATCCCGTCAAGTGCGCCGACGCCGTCCGCTTTGACAAGATTACCTATCACGAGGTTCTCGTCCGCGGCCTGCAGGTTATGGATTCCACGGCTACGGCTCTGTGCCAGGATAACCGTATGCCTATTTTGGTCCTCAACATCGATGGCGAGGACACCGTCAAGCGCGCGCTCGCGGGTGAGCCCGTCGGCACGCTCGTCTATCAGGAGGATTAAGCATGGCAGAGAACATCACCGCCCATATGGACAAGTCGCTCGAGTCCCTCAAGCATAATTTCTCCAAGGTCCGTACCGGTCGCGCCAACGCCAACATTCTGTCCGACATCACCGTCGATTATTACGGTGTTCCCACGCCGGTCACGCAGGTTGCCGCCGTCAAGACCCCCGAGGCCCATATGCTGCTCATCGAGCCGTGGGACAAGGCGCTCATCAACGCTATCGTCAAGGCCATCGGCGCTTCCGATCTGGGTATTACCCCCAACTCCGATGGCACCGTCGTTCGTCTGCCGTTCCCGGCTCCCACCGAGGAGCGCCGTCGCGAGCTCGTCAAGGAGTGCCGCGAGTACGCCGAGCAGGCCAAGGTGTCTATCCGTAACATCCGTCGCGACTTCAACAACAAGCTCGAGCGCGATGAGGAGCTCACCGAGGACGATGTCCGTCGCGAGCAGGCCAAGGTCCAGAAGCACACCGA